>JAZRHW010000037.1:0-7886 GCA_045644965.1 Eubacteriales bacterium | reverse complement strand
CCGCTGGAGAAGGCTAATTATTACTTTCCTTCGAGGAGGGAGCACGAGGTGCTCCCCTACGGTGTTTGAGAGCAAAATATTATTTGCGTGTAGCCGTATTGTTAGTGAATGTAGAGAAGTTGAAGTACATCTTACAGAGCCCTCTTCCGCAGAGGAGGGTGGCACGGCATTAGCCGTGACGGGTGGAGTTCCCTTTTGAACGAATAAAATCTTTAGCATAAACCAAATGGTGCTCTCCTCATCCGTCACCTATCGGTGACACCAAGCACTCGCGTCGCATAGTCGTCTTGCTTCGACAATAATTGTCTTGCAACACTCCTTGCTTTGGCTCCTTCGCATCGTAAAAACATCACACTGTGATATTTTTACTTGCTCACCGCTGGAGAAGGCTATTGTTACATTCCTTCAGTGCGGGAGCACACGGTGCTCCCCTACGGTGTTCGGTGTTAAGATTTTGTTCGTGCATAGCCATACCGCAACAAAACTAACCCAATCATCTTCCAAAAAGCAAAACGGCGAGGAGATAACTCCTCGCCTAGATCTTAAATTAAAAAAGCATTATTAGAGAGATTGTTCCTCAAAACCTGTATTGATGAGATTTGTAAGGCCCTCTATAGCAAGCTCCTCATCTGCACCGTCGGCAACGAGAACGATTGTCATTCCCTTTGCAATGCCCAAGGAAAGTACGCCGAGCAAGCTCTTTGCGTTAACCTTGCGGTCATCCTTTGTAACCCAAATGGAGCTGTTGTAAGTATTCGCTTTTTGAATAAAGAAAGTTGCAGGTCTTGCGTGAAGTCCTATTGCATTTGAAATTTTAACTTCTTTGGTGATCATAATAACACTCCTAATTTCACTCTACTCAAAATAAGCAACGATTAATTGCATAGTCATAAATATATTATAACAAGTTAAGTAGATAAAATCAAGAAATTGTTTTCGTACACTTGCATAAACTTTTACGAAAAATGATTATTTTTTTAACAATATTGCACATTTTTGCACAAAATCACACCCAAAATACTATTTTTCGTCAATAGATAATATCTTAATCGTTGTTTGAATTTTATCGGTTACGATTTCCATCTCGCTTCCTGAAGCAACGTAGGTTTCTCCGCCGAGAAGGAATCCGTTTTTAGTTTGCTCGCCTCTGACTGTGATATATCCAACCACGGAATATCTTGTGGGAGCATATATGCCACCATCCGTTTCAGGATAGAATATTTCAGCGCCGTTTTCGTTATATTCGCCAACTGCAGGTACGTGCTGAACTATCGCATCAAGCTTGCCAAACGTAGCACCCGTGGATTTTACTCTAACGATGTCCCCCGCGGTAAAATACTTTAAGGAAGCACTGCTTATATCGTCTATCTTAAAGTATATTCTATATTCCGCCAAATTTGCGGAATTGCTCTTGCTCTCGCTGTAAGCTCTGAAAGCCACTCCAAATACACAAAGTATTGCAAGAAGAATAAGAAGCGCGTCGATAGCATTGAATTTGCCCTTTTTTACATTATTGTTGTACATTTTCGCCCCTCCTTATTTCTCTTGTTCAATAGAAACGCAATAACCTTTTCCCAAAAAGTCGTTAAAGCGCAACGCAAGAGGTGTTCCTACTGCGATTTGTTGAGTGCCGACAACGTAACCCTCGCCCTTGGCATAGGTGCATTTCACTTCAATAGTAACGTAAATATCGGATTTATCGGCAAGAGTTTTCTTAACCATCTCGCCGTCCACCGCTTCCCAAACCTGCGCCTCCTGTGTGCGTACAGCGCTCACAGTACCAAGCGCATAATCGGTGTTGGAGAGCATAACGGCATCTCCCTTGTTAATCTTGGATTTGAGCGCGTTATCAACGCCCTTAAATTCCACAACATATAAAAGGGTTACGGTCTCTTTACCGTTAGCCGAGAAAAGATTAATGGGGTCGAGCACGAAAAATACACCGAGTGCTATTACCAATACGAGAATTACCGCAATGGCGTCAACCATATTAAATCTCGTTTTCTTTGTTCCATTATTTTGTATATTATTTTCCATATTTCCTCCAATTTATATATCAATCGTAGCGAAAAAGGGATTGTTTTCGTTAAGTGCATTAAACTTTGCGCTTTCGTTGTCATTTACCCTTACGAGCGCAATTGTGAGCGCCATAATCGCCCAGAATATCAAGAATACTCTATAATTGTACCAAATGTAATCGGTAAGTCCCATCACAAGCGCACCTGCAATGCCCGAATATCCTGCACATATCATAATTCTTGATTTTGAACCGTAGTTTCTCGGTTTAACACAGGCAAAGCACTTTTGCGAGTACATTAACATAATCGCACCGAAAATCAAAAATGCGAAAATGCCCATCTCAACGAGTATTTCAAGATACAAGCTATGTGAGTGCATAACCGTTTCCGTTCCCGAAACAGCAAATTGGGGATACGAATTTTTAAATGCGCTCTCACCCACTCCAATACCCGAGAGGATATTTCTCCATGCCATACTGAGTACTCCGTACCAAGTGTTGAAACGGTAAACCACTGATGAATCGGACATGGTCAATATACTGTAAAGACGCTCAAGAATGCGACTTGGCATAAATCCGAGCCACAAGGGCGAAGTTACAAGTCCTGCAAGAATGAGCCAAATGCTTCTGAAATTATACATGAGCATGAACACAACAGTTCCCACAATGATACCGAGCCATGCACCGCGTGACCAAGTCAATATCGAGCAAAGAAGAACTATTCCCGCACAAGCAAGATAGAGGAATTTACTAATCGCCTTTTTCGAGCTTGCGATATATCCCAAAATAAGCGGGAATACAATTACAAGATATATACCGAGCATGTTGGGATTGTCAAAGGACGCACCAACTCTCTTTTCGATATTGGCAAAAACTGTGCTGTCAATCCAAGAGGAGTTTGCCACTCCACCCTGGAACACTCCGAGGAGTGCCATTAACGAGGTGGAGATAACTATAAGATTCATGCCACGATAAATCCAAGTTTTTCGAATATAAGCATTGACAACCAAGGGATAAATAAAAATCAAGAGCGCGTACATAACTGCACTGTAGAGGGACTCTATACCGCCACTTGTAAATACACCACCCATGAAGAAGAGTAAGGCAAAAGCAACCACAAAGATATCCATCAACTCAAATCGGATAACTCGCTTGCCCCTCATCAGCTTAAAGAGGTAGGCAACGAGCGAAATGCCCAAAAGTATCGCCAATATGAGCGAGGGACGGTCAAAAATATTTGAAAAAGGAATTATCGTGAGTGTTGTTACAATTCCAAGCTCGGGGTAGCACATAATCAAAGCAAATGCACCTATGAGTACAAGTGCGACGAGCAATATCCACGGACTGATAAAATATGTGGATAGTCCCAAAAAACTGGAGATGCAAAGCATTATGAGGTAGTTACCACCGCTTTTTGTTTCATCTTTTTGATATTTTGTTGCATCAAGTCCGAGAATTTCAAGCGCAACGTAGCGCGAAAAAAGTCCTTGCATTAAAGACTCGCCCAAGCGTTTTTTGGAAATGATGAGTGGTATCGACAACAATATAAGCCCACCCGCAAGCAACAAATTAGTTGTAAGAATTTGTGAGGAGAAATAGTATTTCACCATTGCCGCGAAAATCATCATAAACGCGAGAGTGAAGATACCCATACCCCAAATACGAACATGGGATTGTATTATTTTTTCGGAAATGATACTCACGATACGGCAAAGAACACTTGATTCGTATGCCCTGGCAAAACGGACTCTAAAGCCAACTCTCTTGCCGCCCCCGCTTCCCTTGCGGTGTTTGAAAAATTTAAATATAGCACCACTGCGCCATTTTGCATTCCACTCGTAGTAAATGTCCGAGAAAAAATGACCGAGCGCACTTTCGCGAAGGAGATTTAAAAATCCGTCCGAAATGGAGCAAAGAAAGGTTAAAATAATACCGAGATTTTTATTCGTTTTCTTTTCAGGGCGAGGAGTTTTACCCAGCAATCGCTTTTTGAAAGCAACCGCCTCATCCTCTTCCTCTTTAAAATATCTATTATCTTCAAATCTATTCAAAGAATCTTACCCCCTATCCAAAAATGGAGTGTGTATTGTTCAGTCAAGTAAATCAGGTCTTTTGTCCTTTGTCACGCGGAGCGCCTGTGCCGCGCGCCACTTGTCAATTTCTGCGTGATTGCCTGAAATAAGAACGTCGGGAACCTTTTTTCCGTGGAACTCGTAGGGACGGGTGTACTGCGGATATTCGAGAAGTCCGCTTGAAATGCTCTCGTCCTCGTAGCATTTTTTGTCAGAGAGCACGCCGTCCTTAAGACGTGAAACACAGTCTACAAGCACGCAAGCGGGCAATTCCCCACCCGTGAGAACGTAATCGCCTATCGAAATTTCCTCGTCAACTATCTCCTGGAGCACGCGGGAGTCAATTCCCTCGTAGTGACCGCAAAGGAGAATAAGTCCGTCATATTCGGAGAGCTCCTCGGCTCTTTTTTGTGTGAGGACTCTTCCCTGTGGGCTCATATAGATAACTCGGATTTTTGCGTTTTCACCGAGTTCTTGGAGCGCCTCGGCATGAACGTGCTCAAAGCAATCGTAAACGGGTGGCGCCATCATAAGCATTCCAAATCCACCACCGTAGGGTGTATCATCAACCTTGCGATGCTTATTGTTTGCAAAATCGCGTATATTGTGCGCGTGGACGGATACGTGCCCCGCCTTTTGCGCGCGTCCAATTATGCTCTCACCCAAAACTCCTGAAACAAGCTCGGGAAAGAGTGTCATTATATCAAATCTCATATCAGTCAAGCATTCCTTCTATCAAAGCTACAAAAATTCCGCGTTCAAGATCAATCTCTTTTATAAATTCGTCAACGGCAGGTATAAGCTTTTTGCCACCCTCGGTCTTGATCTCGTAGAGGTCGCTCGCACCGAGGTTTAGCACGTCGCAAAGCTCGCCAATTTTTTCTCCGCTTGCAAGGTCGATAACGGGAAGTCCGATAATGTCCGCGATAAAGAAATCGCCCTCGTCAATGGAAATATCATCACGGTCGGCATATACAACTCTTCCGCGAAGCGCATTTGCCATATCGATATCGGTGATGCCCTCAAGCTCGAAAAGCACAAACTGCTTGAAAACCGACGCGCGCTTAACCTTGTGGCATACATACTCCGCGCCCTTCTTCAAAAACACCTTTTTGAGCGACGCGAGGTCCTCGGGAGTATCACACCAAGACTCAAGCTTGATGCCACCGCGTATGCCGTGGGTATTAACTATTTTTCCACATTCGAGATATTTTGCTTGGCTCATTTTATCACAATCGCACACTTTGGTGCGCCTTTCCTGTAAAATTACATACTTATTTAGAATATTATATCATACAAAATTAACATTTGCAAGAAAATCCTTCTTTTTTTATTAATTTTGACACTTAAAATTGTTAAATTTCATATATTTTTGAAAAAAACGGAAAATACTATTGAAAAAAGCGCAAGAATAATGTATAATAATAAAGTTGAAAATATGATTTTTATTGGAGGTATATAAAAATGCTTAATTTTTTGACTAACACAAATAATACGCCCAACACACTTTCTTCCCTTTTGCCCCTTGGTATGTTGGTTCTTATGTTCGTTGCTATGTATTTCCTCACTATCAGACCTCAGAAGAAGGCTGAAAAGGAAGCAAACGATATGAGAAATAATCTTGAGATCGGCGACGAAATCACAACAATCGGCGGTATCGTTGGTAAGATCGTTAGCATTAAGGAAGAAACTTGCGTTATCGAAACAAGCAAGAACGGCACAAAGATCCGTATTCTCAAGCAGGCAGTTCGTAACGTTGACGTTAAAGCGCAGGACGCACAGTAATTTGTATATTTCAAATAAAGAAAACCGAGCAAATGCTCGGCTTTTCTTTTTGGTGCGATTTTATTCATATTTTGTCCCACACAGAGCATACAATCTACCAAAAAGCCTCGGAGGAAATATGAAAAAAATGCACAAATCTCGCCACAAGGCGCAAAATAATGAAACCACCCTTCAAAAAACACTCCGCACGGGCGGTGTTGGACTACTCATAACAAGTGCAACCGGACTCGCCCTGCTCCTCATTGGAACATCTATTGCCCTCGCAACTCCCGATCCAACAGCGCTCGTTGAACCAATTGGATACGTTGCCATCTTCGTTACGGCACTGCTGGGCGGTCTTTTTTGCTCAAAGCTCAACGTCCGCGCGCCTTACTTAACGAGCGCCGTGTGCGGATTTGGTTTTATGCTCATCTCAATGCTCTTTTCCCTCGCCCTGCCCCACGTTCTCGACTCGGGACTTAATATTCTCACTCGCCTTGCTATACACGCCCTCTCACTATTGTGCTTTCCGCTTGGAACACTAATGGGAGTAAAATCAGGTCACAAATCCCCCAAAAAACGAAGAAAAAGATAAGCAAAAAGCACCCGACGGGTGCTTTTTTGCATAAAAACTATTTTTTGCCGTAAGCAATAAAATCGTGCTCGCAATACCAAAAATCGTGCGTTGAGAACATCTCCTCAAGCTCCTCAAGAGCATATTTCATAAAGAGATAGTCGTTTCTCTTTTGCTGATTTGTGGGGTCGGCATCAAGAATCTTTTGGAAATAATTGATTCGGTACGAAAATCTCTCAAAGAAGATCTCATCACGTCCGTCAATGGTCTTGTTACTGATATCCTTGAGTGACGTTTCAAGATTAACGTCCTTATATCCCGCGCTCACAAGCTGATTGTAGAGCTTGCGTCCGTTTTGTCTATCCGAAAAGCCCACGGTGGAGCAACATTTATCAATAATTTTCTTAGTAAGTCCGTCGTCGTTGAGTGCGATAACACTACCGTCATCCGAACCTCTAACCACGATATATCCATCGTCAGCAAGGAGATGGCGGAGTCTCTTGAGCACCGTGATGGGTTTTTTCAAATGGTGGAACACTAGCGCACCAAACATAATGTCGAAGGCTTCAATATCGAGCTCAAACATTATCTCGCGGAGCTGCTCGTCAAAATCGGGCGCTTCAAGGTCGATTCGACGGAAGGTGAACTTGTCGGGTTCGGAATGGCTCTCGGCATATTTTAGACATTTTTCACTGATGTCCACACCAAGAACGCGCACGTTTTCCATATCGCCAAAGCGCATTTGACCAACAAAATTATACGCACAGCCAATATCCAAAATCCAAAGCGGACGGTCGGGCATATTCGCTCTTACCTTGTTGATAACCGACATATCACACGCATGTGTGTTTTTTGACTGAACGCGGAGACGGTCATATTCTCTATTGGTGTCCGAAGAATAGAGCGATTGGCGAACCTTTTTGCTCGCAAGAGCGCTCTTTGCATTCATTCTCTCCTCTTTTGAAAACTCCGTGATTGCCTGATCCTGTTTTTCGGTCTCCGCAAGAGCCTTTTCAACAAAGTCCGCAACAACGCAAACGTTATGAGTACCTATATGGAAGGTTTGGAAATCACGAAGAGAACGTGGTGTTTGCTCGCGCGTGAGCGAGGAAACGTAGGGAACGATTTGCGCATTCTTCTTCATTCCCGAAAGAATGTCCTGGTGAAAACTCTCCCACTCGTATTTAACCCACTGGCTCTCAAGAAAGTCCTTGTTTGTTGCAATAACAACCATGACCTTTGTCATTTCAAGCGCCTCATCTATCGCCTTTTTGTAAACGGATTGCCCCAAGCTAAGCAGTGTTGCATCACTGAAAAATGTGTGGATACCCCTCGCGTTAAGCTCATCATAGAGCTGATGTGCGACTTCCCTATCGGGTGTGGGATTGCCCGAAAAGTCGGAATTCTTAAAGGAAATAAATACCTCAGTTTTAATTGCGTTCATTTTTTACATCTCCAT
>JAZRHW010000036.1:0-3882 GCA_045644965.1 Eubacteriales bacterium | reverse complement strand
AGAACAATGAGCAATTACGATAAAACGACAAAGCAACATGTTGAAAATATAAACGGTGAGGATTCTTTTGAGGGTATGTCAAACGAGAACTGTGAGCTTTTCAAGCGCGCATTATCAGATGCGATGTACTCAAAAATACGCAAAGTTGAGGAAGAAACCAACGACATTGAAATACCACCGACAAGCAAACGTCACAAGATACGAATGAACCGGCTGTTTCGTGAGCGCGTCGGCGGCACTTTTCTTCCGTTTCCAGAGGTAGATAATTTCTATGAAAAATTGCGAAGCAAGCTTATAGTGAAGCTCAAAATCAATGAATTTATTGATAGGCGCAAGGAAGAGAGATAAAAAGAAAAAATACGAGAAATTTTACGGTGTTTCTCGTATTTTTCCTTATTATACCCGTTTACCTTTGCTTCTTAAGAACTATTCCTTTAGAGTACAGCTCTTTTGCTCCGGATTTATTACTTCAAATAGAATTTACAACAACTCTATCACAACTGTTTTTCTACTGTAATAGTAGCTATAAATGAAATTTGTTCATTCGGCTTTATGGTTTTATATTCAAATCCGCCGTCAAGCTTTGTAGTGCTTGGCTCAAGTCCGAGCGCGTAGTCCCCGCTTGCCATACTTTTCCATTCGACAAAATGCGGCAGTGTTTCTCCCGAATATGATACGGTCAATTTCTTGCCTATTTTTTCATTTACGAGCGAAATTTCCGGTTTTTTAAGTGCAAGGAAATAGCAGGTTTCCTCTTGACTTGGAACAGGACCGCTTATCTCGTATGCGGCAGACTGATTCTCGCCTGCCCAAACGGTTCGCGGCTCGCATGCTTCTATGTCAGCAAAAATCTTTGAGCCCTCATCAAGCATAGGGTATCCAATATTGATATGGTACAAAAGGCAATATTCTTCATCCTTGAAGCCCTCGTTTATAAGCGTATCCTCCAAAGTTACACTGCCTTCGCCTATCTTAGAATATATCTTGCGCCTGAGAAGTAAATTTTTTCCAAACAGCTCGGTATCTCGAATAATCACCTCAACGAAAATTCCGTTATCGTCACACTCTGCGCGAGTAATCTTTGCAGGAATATTATGCACTGTTCCGTGCAAAGCAAAGCCCTCACGTCCTCCGACGCTATCAAGACCGCATGTATAAAGCATCCCGCCTTCAAAACGGTTTAAAAAAGGAGTTTCGCGGTTGGTGAACGCGTTTTTCGATAAAAATGAAACGTTTTGTCCTTCATGATACAATTGCATAATATCGCAAGCCTTATTCAAGTTCAAAAGAAAACGAATTTTTCCGTTATCACAATCGAGAACATCAAGTCCCTTTTCTCTTCCCTCACTAAGAGTATAACGACGTATGCTTGCAATTTGCTCAAAATTAGAAATTCTACCGTCCATAATCACTCCATATTGCTGAATACCTTTAAGGTTCTCAAAGCATTTTCCTTCATTGCCTTTTGCGCATTCAAAGCAAGGTTATGGAAGAAATCACTATCCTTAGCTTCAACGGTCGATTTGGCTTCTGCATATCCCGCATAAGACATATATGAATAATAATTTATTTTTCCAATGCCGCAGCGTATAACCTCTCTGTATTCTTCATCCGAAATTCCGCTTCCGCCGTGCATAACTAAAGGCAAATCGGTATATTTGCGCACATTTTTAATTATGTCGAAATTTAACACGGGTTTGGTCTTATATATGCCATGCGCTGTTCCAAAAGCAATGGCAAGCGCATCGACACCCGTTTTGGAGAGAAAGTCCGGAACGAGCTCGGGCTTTGTGTAAAGAGATGCAGGATCAATGCTGACGCTCTCTCCGCCGCCCTCTCTTTGAGGAAGCGAGCCAAGCTCGGCTTCTACCTCAACTCCATTTGCATGCGCATACTCCACTACTTCTCTTGTGCCCCTTACGTTTTCGTCATAAGGAAGAGCGGAATAGTCAATCATAACAGACGTAAAACCAAGCTCCATACCGCGCTTGCAATATTCAAAATCCTCACCGTGATCGAGATGCACACACACCTTAACCTTACTTCGCTTTGCAAGCTCCACCATAACAGGACCTATCTTATCAAGCGGAGCAACACTTTCATGACACTGCGCATGCGATATAATTACGGGAACGTCCAGTTCTTCCGCAGCATCCAATACCGCAATCAAGCATTCCAAATTCGGTGTATTAAAGCTTGCAATTGCAATATTTCTTTTTTTACCTTCTAGAATAACCTCTGTTAATCCGGCTAACACAATTATTACCTCTCAATATCAATTACTTCATAACCAAGATAAGTTTTAAAAGCTTCTTCCAATACATATTTCATATGACCTACACCCACAGTGGTGTGATGCTTGAAGCCGCCTTTTGCAAGACGGATAAGCTTGTTTTGCAAATCGGGAATTTCAGCAACACCACCGCAACCGAAGAAGGCATCTTCAATTACATCATCTGTAAATTTAGCCTCACTTGCATATACCTTGAGCTTTCCGTTTTCTGTAAATCCATTGGAGAAGGTCATATCAAAGGAAGCGATTCTTCCCTCGTTAGTACCCCATCCGCTTCCGGGATCGCCCTTGGCAAACATCTTATGCTCGGTAACAGTTCCCTTGCCATTCATGAGTCCCTGAGCAACCGGTCCGCAATGGAAAAGAATTACCTTATTCTCATCATCACCGTAATTATTGTTCCAATCGAGGCATGCCGTAGGCTTTCCGCTGGCAAGCTGCATTGCGCGCATAGTTATTGCACTTGTAAGGTCAATTTCGCAAGAGCAAACAATTCCACGATCGTTAAGCTCTGAAATAAGCACGCAAGGACATACTCTCAGGATTGTTTCCATCTCGTTCCAACAACGAAGTGTTACGGCATCAAGGTGATATTCCTCTATGTATTCGTCAATTACAACGGAGATTTTCGCGAGCATCAGCTTGTTCTTTTCGGGAACCTTAGTGAAATCGGTGTAATTCTCAAGACGCTCAATCTTTGCAAGCACAGCCGTATCATTATCAGCCTTTTGCTGCACCTTATAAATAAGCTCGGAAAGGTCAAAGCTCTCTACGTTGATACCGTATCTCTGCAAGGTAACTTCATCAAAACGCACTGTTTTAAAAGCGGTCGTTCTTGCGCCGATACAGCCGAGATTGAAGCGTTTCATTCCATTAACTACTCGGCAAATAGCCGCGAAATCATCTAGATTTTTACGAAAGGCTTCGCTCAAAGGATGTACCACGTGAGGCTTCATAACAGTAAAGGGAATCTGATACTGATAAAATACGTCAGTTACCGAGAATTTGCCGCAATAAGCATCTCTACGGTGATTAAAGTCCATTTTTCCTATCTCGTCGGGATTTGCCTGCATAAGGATCGGGACACCTGCATCCTGCAATGCGGCTATCGCACCGTTTTCATCAATAAATATCGGCATACAAAGAATAACACCGTCATATTCACCCTCGTGAGATTTAAGCCAATCATGATAAAGACGTCCTTCATCACGCGTTTCGATTGCACCGTAACGAGTGAGATTTTCATCCATTGCGATATATTCATGTCCTGCATCCGTTACTGCTTTGATCATATCAGCTCTTGCGCCGGTTATAAGCTCTCCGGGCATGAATCCTCTGTTTCCAAAATACAATGCAAATTTCATTTCAATTCATCTCCTTCAACGTTTTATATAATTTTTTATACTTTTGATATTGCCCCTCATACGCTATGTGTTGCGTATGATTAGGTTCAAACTCTTTCACGTACCGAACAAAGATATCGCGAGCCTCATATAGGTCTTTCGCCCCGCCGAGCGCGACGGCTTGTAACATAGCGCAACCGCAAAGCCCCCCCTCGGAAGAACGCAAAATTTTGATGGGAATGTTTT
>JAZRHW010000035.1:0-2563 GCA_045644965.1 Eubacteriales bacterium | reverse complement strand
TCCATGGATTTTTAGCAAATCCTTGCGTTTTTGGGATGCATTTTCGGGCATAACAATTGTGCAGTTCAAATTAAATAGTCTTGATATAGCTGCAAGTGATATACCCATATTACCAGAGGTTGCGTCAATTATTCCTATTTTGTTTTGTAAAAAATTTTTATCTACCGCCTCTTTGATGATGGCAAGGGCTGCCCTGTCTTTAATTGAACCAAATGGGTTAAAGCTTTCTAATTTAGCATATAGTTTTGCTCTGATCCCGTAAACGCTTTCAATTTTTTTGAGACGTACGAGTGGAGTGTTGCCAATGGCATCTAGAATGGAATTTATCATAATTTTTCTTAATATAATTGTTTTTTGATGTTGAAATAAAGTGTAAATTGTGGTATAATATAAATAATAAATTTATGTGTGAAAGGTTTTTATGAATCTTAATAAAATTTTAGCAATTGTTTCGCTTGTGTTGGCTTTAGTGTGCCTTGGTGGGCTTGGAGCTCTAGCACTTATCACAAATAATATTACTAATGTAACAACTACAACCCCTCCGGATAAACCGGTGAATACCCCAAATGTTGAGGATGTAATTCTCCCCCTCGGTGAGGATGCAGGACAAGAATATCTTGATAAAATATATTTTGTTGGTGATTCAACAACGTATCATTTTTTTAAAGGGGGTATAGATCGCTCTCACATTTTGGTGCCCGAGAGTTTGACATTGAAGCTATCATCCGATATATTGACTCTAACCGTTGGTGATACTGGATTGACCATTCCTGAAGCCGTAAAGGAAGCAGGAGCGGAAATAGTAATCATTACAATAGGCGTAAATGGTGCCGACGGCTTTACTGAGGCAAAGTATAAGAGCTACTATAAAAAGCTTCTTACTGCGATTATGGAACAGTCTCCCGATACGGATATTATTTTACAGTCCGTATTCCCTGTTACAAAAGAATATAGCGATAGAGATATCGGTATTACTAATGCGGGAATAGATCAATTGAATGAATGGGTAAAGGAAATCGCCTTTGATTTGGGTTTGCGCTATCTTGATACACAGTCTATTCTCAAAAATGATGTTGGTGCACAAATTGAAAGCTATAACGAAGAGGATGGCGTTCATATGAATGCAACAGCATATGCAGCAATCCTTGAATATATTAGAACTCATCCACTTGTAAAGGAGTAATTTATGAAAAAGATTAGTATAATTTTGTTGATTACAATGTTGTTATCTCTCGTTTCTTGCGGAGCGAATTATGATGATTCTTTAAGCTCATCAGAGCTTGCAAACATGGCATTGGCGGGAATCACAACTCAAGGTGGTACAAAGATTCTTGATGATGACGTTATTTTGGAATTCTCCGATGAAGCTCCTTCTTTTATTAAAGATTATACGGTTATTAAAGCTAAAAATGCAAAAAACATTAATGAAATTGGTATTTTTAGATGCGAAGATGGAAATGCTGAAAACTGGCTTCCCACTGTAAAATCATACGTAGAAAACCTTACTCAATCTTATAGAAATATGGATTATTTCCCCGAAGAAAAGGAAAAATACGAATGTGCTACATTCAAAGTGATGGGTAATTACGTTATTTACTCCTTCTTGAATGAAGCTGATACTGAGGCATTTTATAATGCCATAGAAAATGCAATAAAGAAATAAAAAGACACGGCAATATCAAACGATATTGCCGTGATTATTTTATATTCCAAATACTTTTTTAAGATACTGTCCGGTATAGCTATCCGGTGTGTTGGCAACCTGCTCGGGAGTTCCCTGTGCAACTATTGTACCACCGCCATCGCCACCCTCGGGTCCGAGGTCAATGATGTGGTCGGCACTCTTGATAACGTCGAGATTATGCTCAATTACCAATACGGTATTGCCGCCATCCACAAGTCGTTGAAGTATGGTGAGGAGTTTTGAAACGTCTTCGGTGTGAAGTCCGGTTGTAGGCTCATCAAGAATATAGATGGTCTTTCCGGTGCTTCTCTTTGCAAGCTCGGTTGCGAGCTTAACTCTTTGTGCTTCACCGCCTGACAAGGTGGTAGAAGATTGACCGATCTTAATATATCCAAGTCCTACATCGTAGAGAGTTTCAAGCTTCTTGCGTATTTTGGGGAGACCGTCAAAGAATTCAACACCCTCTTCAATAGTCATATCAAGTATATCGGATATATTCTTACCTTTATACTTAACTTCAAGAGTATCTCTATTATATCTCTTTCCCTTACATGCGTCACAGGTGACGTAAACGTCGGGCAAGAAATGCATCTCGATACACTTAACACCATCACCCTCACAAGCTTCACATCTTCCGCCTTTTACATTGAATGAGAAGCGGCCTGATGAATATCCGCGCGCTTTTGCGTCAGTGGTTTGGGCAAATAGATTTCGTATCTCCGTAAATAGTCCTGTATAGGTTGCGGGATTGGATCGAGGTGTTCTACCAATTGGGCTTTGGTCTATACAAATTACCTTGTCAAGCGCTTCGTAGCCTCTTACTTCATGATGCTTGCCGGGAACTTGGTAGAATGCTCGGTTAAGCTTGGTGGCGAGCTT
>JAZRHW010000034.1:0-5573 GCA_045644965.1 Eubacteriales bacterium | reverse complement strand
ATGATAGGTATTTCGGCGTGTCTTGGTATGGCACTTTACTCGCTTCCACTTTAAATTTTTATAAAACGGAGACAAAATTATGAAAAAAACTGCACTTATCACGGGCGCATCCTGTGGACTTGGACTTTCATTCGCCAATGTATTTGCACGAGAGGGATATGACCTCGTTCTCGTTGCGAGAAACGGTGATCGCCTTGAGGAAATCAAGTCTGAAATAGAAGAAAAATACGGTGTGAGGGCTACGGTAATTGCAAAGGATCTTTGCGAAACCGAGAGTGCAAAAGAGATTTACGTTGCTACACAAAGCGCGGGCATTGAAATTGACGTGCTCGTTAACAATGCGGGCTCGGGAGATTTTGGCGAATTTTATAAATGCGATCTCTCAAAGCAAATACGTATGGTTGAGCTAAACTGTATCGCACTTATGGAGCTTTGCCGTTACTACTTGCCCGGCATGGTTGAAAAGGGAAGAGGAAATGTCCTCAACGTTGACTCAATCGCGGCTTTTCAGCCCGGTCCTCTTATGAGTGTTTACTATGCAACAAAGGCATTCGTTTTCAGTTTTTCGCAGGCACTCACGAGAGAACTCAAGGGAACAGGTGTTAAGGTGATGGCGCTTTGTCCCGGACCCATCAGAACGAATTTTGACGTGGCAGCCAACTTTGGCGAGTCGGGACTCTTCAAAAATTTGAAGGTTTGGTCGCCCGAGGTGGTTGCTGAATTCGGTTACAAAAACATGAAGAGGGGCAAGTCCTACTGCGTTTGCGGATTCATGAATAAGATCATGGTATTTGCAACTCGTCTTTCTCCCCGTGCGCTTTTGCGTGAGACGGTTTATCAAATTCAAAAGGTTCAATGATATTAAAAAAGCCCTCAAATTGAGGGCTTTTTGCATTTTTTGCGAAAATAGAGGGGTGTATTTTGCACTTTTTACCCTTTATTGTAATAAAATGTGTGATATAATTAAATTACAATATAAAAATATTGAAAAAGCAAAAAAGTTATGATATAATTTTCTTGGAAAACTATTTACTTTAGGAGGTACATATTATGGCAGGACCTGGCGGCGGCTCAAGAGGCGGCGGATTTAGCGGAGGATCAAGAGGTGGAAGCTTTGGCGGTGGATCTCGCGGAGGCGGATTCAGCGGTGGCTCAAGAGGTGGCGGATTCCACGGTGGCGGAATGCACCATGGTCCCCATCATCACGGCCCACATCATCATCACCACGGCCCGATATTCTTCGGCCCGAGATTTCATGGTCACCACCATGGTGGAGGGTGCCTTGGAAATGTTATTAGTACAATCGTATTAATTCCGTTCCTTATATTTTTCTGTATTGCATTTATAATTGCTATGTTTACCGGAAACGTTGAGGACAACACATATGACGAGCAGGCATTCCAAAGATATGCTAATCAGCAGTACTATACGGCGTTTGCCGAAACGGAAAGCTTTGAGGAAAATATCCTCGTTATCTTTACGGTTTACGATAGCTATGATGGCTACGATTGCATCGCGTGGGTGGGCGACGACCTGCCTTATGACGTGAGAATGATGTTTGGCGATGAATACACTGAGTTTGGAAGAAAGGTAATCAACACGATTCCCGACTATTACGAATTCTCACTCACATCAAATCTCAGAGATATTACTAATTACATGGCTGACGAGGTGAGCGCGGTGACGGGTGCGCCCGCGGGAAATGTTGATACGAGTTTTTCCAAGCTCATCAACAATACGGAACTTTCCATCAACAAGAACACCGTCAACGAGGCGCTTGTTGAATTTACCGAGCAGACGGGTATCAATATGGTAATTCTCATTGCCGACGGAGCGGATATTTTCGGTGTAGAAACGAGCAATAATGATGACGGCATGGCTATGCTAGGACTCCTTATCGTAATTGCGATAGTTGTAATTGTTATCATCGTATCCAACAATAAGGGAAAGAAAAACAACAATAACAACGACACCACGGACAAGACAAACCCCGATGCAGGTCAGGGAAAATATGATCCTAACACGGGTGAGTGGAAATAATCTTTGATAGGAAAGGGAACTATTGATGCTTATTAACAAGTGGCATGGCACAGGCCCGATTAATCCACAAAAGGACAATTCAAAAACCAAGGTGTATCGCGGTAGCGCGGGAGAGGGCTCTCCAAACAATAAAATCAACAGACAAAAAATGAGAAAAGAAAGATGGTTGAACACCGGATTTCCCCTTAGCTTTTATGTGTTTGCAGATATATTTTTCGTCTTTATATTGCTCTTGGTAATTGTGAACGGTTGCACTTGGGAAGGAACCATACAAGACTGGGCGTTTGTATTTGAGGGTGACAAAATTTTAACTGCAAATGCAATTAATATTTTGTTCTTGGCGTTGATTGTAATTATGGCGCTTGCTCTTGTTCGTATTGTATATATTATTTATACCAAAGAACGATATGAAAATGGTTTTTTGGAGTATATCAAACAAAGACGTAGCGGTTATTTTAGATAACGAGCTCTTAAAATACATTTCCGAGTGTGGGAATTAGTGGAGGTAATCAATGGGAAAACCTGTGCATCCTATTTACAGGCGAAAATTACCCGAAACCCATGGAGAACGTGGCGGAGAAGCGGGTGAAAAGTCCCCTAACGCGCCCAAAAGGGTAAAGGATTGGTCATACATGGAATTAAGGCGCAGTACACTTCCGTGGTATGTTTACGCTTTTTGCTCTTCTGTTTTTGGACTTCTTATTTCGGGGACGCAGGTTGGTTATTATGGTTGGAAATATACCGTCAAGCTTCTTTCGCCTATTTTTGAGGGCGATTTATCCATAACCGGAACGGTGATAAATTTTGTGTTTTTTATTCTCATAACTGTTGCCGTTGTATCCGGAATATTTTTAGCTCGAGCGATTTACAAATCACACAGCATGGGTGAGAGATTCCTTGATTCGATCAAAAACAAGGTATATGATCCCGAGGAAGGAAGAAACAAGTGGCAATAATTTATTAATACTATTTTTGCGGAACGGCAATTGCCGTTCCGTTTTTTATAAATATATCAACGATAATTGTAATAAAAAATGCTGTATATTAATATAAATAGGTTGACTTTTGATGAATTATCGTATATAATTAATTAGTTAACTAATTAGTGAAAGGAGAAAACTATGAACAATTTAATGAAGGTTCTTAAGGAATCATTACAATCAGTTTTGCCCATTTTCGCCATAGTTTTGCTCCTGAGCATCACTTTTGCGCCACTGGAGAGCGGAGTTCTTGTTATGTTCCTTTTTGGAACGCTCTTGCTTATTGTGGGTATGGGATTTTTCACCGTGGGCTCGGGAATTTCCATGGAGCCACTCGGAGAGGGAATTGGTTCTACACTTGCTAAGGTGAGAAATATCAAAATTCCTCTTATCGTTTGCTTTGTGCTTGGTGTGCTCATCACTATTGCGGAGCCCGACTTAACGGTACTTGCGGAGCAGGTGCCATCCATTCCCAATCTCGTTCTTATTATTGCAGTTGCGGTGGGTGTGGGACTTTTCCTAGTTGTTTCAATGATACGTTCAAGACGTGGACTTAAACTCAACACACTCTTGCTTGTATTTTATGCCGTAGTTATTGCACTCGCATTTCTCGCCCCCGACGATTTCATTCCCACAGCATTTGACTCGGGCGGAGTAACCACAGGCCCCATCACCGTTCCGTTTATTATGGCGCTTGGTGCAGGTATGGCATCCATGAGTACCGCGAAAAACGCGCGCGAAAACTCATTTGGTCTTATTGCGCTTTGCTCAATTGGACCTATATTGTCCGTTCTTTTGCTCAGCATAGTATTTAAGCCCGAGAGCGAGACAACACAAACCACAATAGTTATTGCGGAAACCACAAAGGAAGCATTTGAAGCATTCATAAAGGGTCTTCCCAAATTTGCGGAAGAGGTTATCGTTGCGATTGTTCCAATTCTTGCAGTGCTTGTGGTCTTCCAAGTACTCACTAAGAAATTCAATACCCATCAACTTATTAAAATGGGAGTGGGATTTGTATATACATATGTAGGACTTGTGCTTTTCCTTACGGGTGCAAATGTAGGATTTATGCCCGCTGGACGCCTTATCGGTGCTCGAATTGCCGAGGGAGATGCCAGCTTTATGCTCGTTCCCATTGGCGCACTTATGGGATATTTCGTAGTAAGTGCCGAGCCCGCAGTTCACTCACTCAAGCGTCAGGTTGAGGAAATTACTAACGGTTCAGTATCTCAAAAATCCATAGGCCTTGCTCTTTCTATCGGTGTTGGTATTTCCGTTGGAATTGCAATGCTTAGAGTATTGACGGGCATTCCTGTGCTTCCAATTTTAATTTTTGGATATGTGATTTCACTTATAATTACATTCTTCGTGCCACCCATCTATACGGGTATCGCATTTGACTCGGACGGCGTTGCTCCCCCACCCATGTCCACAACCTTCATCCTGCCCTTTGCGATAGGCGCGTGTGAGTCGCTTGGCGGAAACGTGATGACGGATGCATTCGGTATCGTTGCGATGGTTGCAATGACACCCCTTATCGCCATTCAGGTGATGGGACTTGTGTCCGAGATCAAGCGCAAGAAGCAACTTGCGACGGCAAGAAGCGAGATCCTCGCTCTTGAGGACAACATGATCTACTACGAGGAGGTGGCATAATGTCGGAAATGGATAACCGAATCGTAATGCTATTTTCCATCATTACTCGTGGAAAAGCAAGAAAATTTATGAGCCTGCTCGCGGAGAATGGCATTGGATTCCATCTTCAAAGCAACGCGATGGGAACTGCGCCATCCGAGATGATGGACATTTTCGGTCTCGGCACCAATGACAAGGATATTGTGATTAGCTTGGCTCCCGAAAGAATTGTTAATGCGTACGCGCATACTTTATCAAGGAATATTAGCGGTAATTTTGAATACGGCGGGCTTATGCTTTGCGTAAGATTATCGGCAATAAGTAGAATCAGCGCGGAAATTGTTAATCGCGCTAGCAAACCAAGTGAAAGGGGAGGTAGAAGAAAAGTGAAGAGCGCACAAAAGAATCAGCTCATTTTGGTATCGGTAAATCAGGGATATACCGATGCGGTAATGGAAACTGCAAAAAGAGCCGGAGCGATGGGCGGAACCGTTCTCCGTGCACGTCTTGTTGACGGTGGCGTAATGGAGCAGCTTGCTCCGCAAACTGTGCACCAGGAACGCGAAATTCTCACCATCTTCGCTCCTGCAACGGTGGCGGCGCACATTATGGATGACATCAACCGCATCCACGGCGCACTTAGCGATGCAAACGGAATTGTTATGGCGGTTCCTGTTGATAAGGCATATAAAATCTAATCTTGTTAAAGCACCCGAAAAATCGGGTGCTTTTTACGTTACAAATTTTGGTTTATAGAGCACATAATTGGCACAGCCCATGGGTTGTTTGGTCCACCTTTTCAAAGGTGGCGCTCCACGCGTAGTGGCGCGGGTACGGGGCGCGTAGCCCTGTTCTTCGGCCTTTTCTTTTGTTAGCTTTTCTTTGGGCCTGTTTTGGCAAAGAAAAGCGGCTAAA
>JAZRHW010000033.1:0-2624 GCA_045644965.1 Eubacteriales bacterium | reverse complement strand
CATTAAATTTATGCAGCTCTTTCAGACGAGCGAATATTTTGCTTTATACCCTTAGTTAAATGAGACCGATTATTTCTTCTTAGGTCTCTTTGCACCGTATTTAGAACGGCTCTGGTTACGGTTCGCAACGCCCTGTGCGTCGAGAGTACCGCGGATGATGTGGTAACGTACACCGGGCAGGTCACGTACTCTTCCGCCTCTGATAAGGACAACGGAGTGCTCCTGCAAGTTGTGGCCGATACCGGGGATGTAGGTTGTTACTTCAAGACCGTTAGTAAGTCTAACTCTTGCAATCTTACGAAGAGCAGAGTTGGGCTTCTTTGGTGTTGTTGTAGATACCTTTGTGCAAACTCCTCTCTTCTGAGGTGCGTGCTGGTCTGTAGGTTCGTTATGAAGTGTGTTAAAGCCCTTCTGAAGCACGGGTGCTTTGGACTTGTAAACCTTCTCGCTACGTCCCTGTCTTACAAGCTGGTTAAAGGTTGGCATTTTCTTCCTCCTTCTTCAAAAATTTAATGTTTATACAGACACGACTTATGCCGTGAAACTGTCAACTTAAAATTGCTTGCAAATGCTCGTGGAATAAGGCATTCTACTGCCCCCATTTTCACAAACAATTACAGTTTATTATATCATTAAATATACTTTTTGTCAAGAAAATTTGAATTTTTCGTATTTTTTAGCACTTTTCACAGTATTGACAAATTTTCTCATTAAATTTCATTAATAATGCACAAATTTTCACTTTTTCTTCCACATTTTCACGCGCGCGTATATATATAATGAAGAAAACTGAAACCCCGACGCTCGCTAAAGCGTCGGGGAAATATAATTATTCAGTAACCTTATCCTCAGTGGGACGAGCGTTAACGTTGTGGTAGCACTTCATACCTGTACCTGCAGGGATGAGTTTACCGATAATAACGTTCTCCTTAAGACCTCTGAGGTGGTCGATCTTACCGTTTGTAGCCGCATCAGTAAGAACTCTCGTTGTTTCCTGGAAGGAAGCTGCGGAGAGGAAGGACTCAGTTGCAAGAGCAGCCTTAGTAATACCAAGGAGTACGGGTGAGTAAGTTGCAAGTACGAGATCGATCTCACCTGCATCAATACGCGCCTGAACCTTGTTATTTTCAAGCTCGAACTCGGAAACGTCAACAACGGAGCCGGAGAGAAGATCAGTGTTACCGGGCTCTTCTACTCTCACCTTTCTTGTCATCTGACGAGCGATGATTTCAATGTGCTTATCGTTAACAGAAACGGACTGACCGCGGTAAACCTTCTGAGTTTCAGTGATAATGTAGGAGTAAACCTCATCAAGACCCTGAATTCTAAGGATGTCAGCGGGAGCCTTGCTTCCCTCTGTAAGAACCTGACCTCTTTCAACGCGCTGTCCATCAACAACAGCGAGCTTAGTTCCGTAAGGAATTGCATATTTAACCTGTTCGCCGGTTTCTTCGCTTGTAACGAATACGTCGTGAACGTTTGCGTTTTCACCGAGCTGAACGCGAGCGATACCGCTGTGTTCAGTCATGATAGCAGCCTTCTTGGGTTGACGAGCTTCGAAGAGCTCCTCAACTCTGGGAAGACCCTGAGTAATATCGCTACCAGCGACACCACCGGAGTGGAATGTTCTCATCGTAAGCTGTGTACCGGGTTCACCGATGGACTGTGCCGCGATGATACCAACTGCTTCACCTACGTTAACTCTCTTGCCGGAAGCAAGGTCAGCACCGTAGCAGTGAGCACATACACCGTGCTTAGCATGACACTGGATAAGGGAGCGGATGTGTACCTTCTTGATACCTGCCGCCTCGATTGCCTTTGCCTGCTCGTCGGAGATCATCTCGTCGTTGCCAACGATAACAGCACCGGTTTCAGGATGAACAACATCACCGATTGTGTATCTACCAACAATTCTATCTGTAAGTGTTTCAAGAACGTTGCCCTCTTTTGCATCAACGTTTTCGGATACCCAAGCGCCCTTCTTTGTATCACATTTTTCTTCAGTAACGATAACGTCCTGAGAAACGTCAACAAGACGACGTGTAAGGTAACCGGAGTCAGCTGTTCTAAGCGCTGTATCGGAAAGTGACTTACGAGAACCACGAGCACCCATGAAGTACTCTGTGATGTTAAGACCTTCGCGGAAGTTAGATTTAATGGGAAGCTCGATTGTCTTACCGTTCGCAGCAAACATAAGACCACGCATACCTGCAAGCTGACGCATCTGCTGGATAGAACCACGGGCACCGGAGTCCGCCATGATCTTGATGGGGTTAAATGTATCAAAGCTACGAAGGAGGGCATCACTTACTTCTTTTGTTGTCTGATCCCAAATCTTAACTACGCTACCCTATCTTTCTTCTTCAGAAAGCATACCGCGATTATAATGCTTACGAATGGACTCAACCTTCTTTTCCGCCTCAACGATGTAGGGCTTCTTTTCGGTGGGAATTGTCATATCGTAAACGGAGATTGAGAAGGAAGCGCGAGTGGAGTACTTATAACCCATTTCCTTGATGTTATCAAGCATCTCTGCGCAGACAGGTGTACCATTATATTTAATACATCTATCGATGAGCTGACCAAGTTCCTTTTTCTTTGTAACGAACATAATTTCAAGGTCG
>JAZRHW010000032.1:0-7899 GCA_045644965.1 Eubacteriales bacterium | reverse complement strand
GCCCTTCTCCGTTGCTGAACAGTTTACAGGTATGCAAGGTAAATACGTTCCCATAAAGGAAACTATCCGCGGCTTCCGTGAGATTCTTGGTGGCAAACACGATAATTTGCCCGAGAGTGCGTTCCTCTTTGTCGGAACTATTGACGAGGCGGTTGAAAAAGCTAAAGGGCTTGCACAGTAATCGGGTGACTTATTATGAAAGAGTTCCATCTTCAAATAGTAACACCTGACGGTTTAGCTTACGAAGGAATGGTTGAAAGTCTATTGGTTAGATCCAATGACGGCGATATCGAGTTTTTGGCTAATCATATAGATTATATTACAACTCTTGGTATTGGAAAAGCTAGAATTAGAGAAAACGGCAAGGACAGATATGCATCAGTTTCCGGTGGATTTGTCACAATTTCCGAAGGAAAGGCAACTTTGATTGCCATCACCTTTGAGTTTGCTGAAAACATTGATCTCGAAAGAGCAAAAATCGCAAAACAAAAGGCAAAAGATATCTTGTCTTCCTCTACTGATTCGAAAACTATCGAAATGGCTAAACTGAAGCTCCAAAGAGCAATTTCAAGAATTAAAGTTTGTGAATACAAATAAAAAAACGGTGGGAAATCCCACCGTTTTTTTTATCTGTTTGCTCCGCAACAGTTCTTATATTTTTTACCGCTTCCGCAGGGACAAGGATCGTTTCTTCCAACCTTACTTCCCTTAACCACGGTTATTTTCTTTTTAGCAATCTCGCCTGATGCGGATGCCATAATAGGATTAGCCACCTGAACTCTTTGAGTATCGGGTGCTTTTTTTGTTAAGCAAAGAATCATTCTTGCCGTGTTTTCTCTAATATCGCCAACAAGCTCGTCAAACATATCTGCGCCACGGAAACGGTATTCGTTAACGGGATCTCTTTGTGCATAGCTTTGAAGTCCTACGCTACCCTTAAGATCATCCATAGCATCAATATGATCCATCCACTTACGGTCTACGTTACGAAGCAAAACTGCACGTTCAATTTCGCGCATATTTTCCGCTCCAAACATTTCCTCTTTATCTTTATATACCTCGTCGGCACATTCGGACAGCATGGATGTGATCTCGTTAACTTCCTTCTCTCCAACCTTACCATCAACAGCAAGAATTCTAATAGCCGCAAGAGGATACTTTTCTCTCATAAGTAACAAGAAGTAAGGCTCGAGCTTCTTAAGATCAATAGTCTTAGTATCATGATCATAGCATTCAGCCACCTTTTGATCCACGGTTTCGGCAATCATATTTGCAATCTTATCGGAAATATCAACGCCGTTGAGCACGTCCTGACGCTGCTTATAAATAAGCTCTCTTTGCTTATTCATAACGTCATCATATGCAAGTACATTCTTTCTTCTTCTAAAGTTGAGATCCTCTACATTCTTTTGTGACGTTTCGATCACACTGGAAAATGCTCTAAAATCAAGGCAGTCCTCATCACTCATACCAAGGTTATTGGCGATAAGATGCATTCTCTCTCCGCCGAAAAGACGCATAAGATGGTCTTCAAGCGACAAGAAGAAGCAGGACTCACCGGGGTCGCCTTGACGACCTGAACGTCCACGAAGCTGATTATCTATACGGCGGGATTCATGGCGCTCGGAGCCGAGAATAAACAATCCGCCCGCCTCACGAACCTTTTGCGCCTCGGGTTCAATTTGCTTTTTGAATTTTTGATTAAGCTCGGCGAAAGTTTTGCGAGCATTCATTATTTCTTCATCATCAACTACCGAAGTGCCAGTGGAAACCGCAATAAGCTCATCAGTAAAACCGAGCTTGCGCATTTCGTTTTTAGCCATAAATTCGGAGTTTCCACCAAGCATAATGTCGGTACCACGTCCTGCCATATTGGTGGAGATGGTAACTGCACCAAGCTTACCTGCCTGAGCTACAATTTCAGCTTCCTTCTCATGAAGCTTCGCATTAAGAACATTATGCTTAATTCCCTCTCTCTCCAAAAGCTTGGAAAGTATTTCGGATTTATCTATCGAAACAGTACCCACAAGAACGGGCTGACCCTTAGCATGACATTCTTTAACTTTATTTACTATTGCACGATATTTACCATTGATTGTTTTATAGAGTACGTCATTATGATCCACTCTAATCATTGGCTTATTGGTAGGAATTTCAACAACGTCAAGCAAATAAATTTCACGGAATTCTGCGTCCTCAGTGAGAGCAGTACCCGTCATACCGGAAAGCTTTTTATACATTCTAAAATAGTTTTGGAATGTAATAGTGGCAAGAGTTTGGTTCTCTTTTTCAATCTTAACTCTTTCCTTTGCTTCTATTGCCTGATGAAGTCCGTTAGAATATCTTCTACCGGGCATAAGACGTCCAGTAAATGCGTCAACGATCATAACACCGTTTTCATTTACAACATAATCAACGTCGCGCTTCATAGTTCCGTAAGCACGAATTGCTTGGTTGATGTGATGTGCTATCTCATTGTTTTCAGGATCACTGAGGTTTTCTATGCCAAAGAATTTTTCTGCCTTTCTTGTACCCTCGGGAGTAATTACGGCATTCTTTGCCTTCTCGTCAACGATATAATCCGCATCAACATCATCATTATCGTCCTTATTGTTAATCTCTTTTACAACAAGCTTTTTAAATTTTCGTACAAGTGTATCCGCCTTTGTATAAAGGTCAGTTGAAGGATCACCCGCACCTGAAATAATAAGGGGAGTTCTTGCTTCGT
Source organism: Eubacteriales bacterium (assembly GCA_045644965.1). Classification (GTDB taxonomy): domain Bacteria; phylum Bacillota; class Clostridia; order Oscillospirales; family CAG-272; genus RGIG4608. The sequence continues at coordinate 5,171 of JAZRHW010000032.1, read as the reverse complement.
CAATCAAAATTGAGTCTACCTCGTCAACGATGGCAAAGGCATGTCCGCGCTGTGAGAGGTTTTGCTTATAAACCACCATATTATCACGGAGATAGTCAAATCCGAACTCATTATTTGTACCATAAGTAATATCAGCGGCATATGCCTCTTGCTTTTGTTCAGGTGTTTGACCGTGGACAACAATACCGGTCTTAAGACCCATAAAGCCATACACTCTACCCATCTCTTCACTGTCACGGCAAGCAAGATAATCGTTTACTGTTACGATATGAACACCCTCGCCTGTAAGTGCGTTAAGATATGCGGGCATAGTAGCAACGAGTGTTTTACCTTCACCCGTTTTCATCTCGGCAATTCTTCCCTGGTGAAGAATAATACCACCAATAATTTGTACGCGGAAAGGACGCTTTCCAAGAACACGATCCGCAGCTTCACGAACAGCTGCGAAAGCATCAGGAAGAATATCATCCAAGGTTTCACCGTTTGCAAGTCGTTCTTTAAATACGATTGTCATGCCCGAAAGCTCGGCATCCGTCATTTTAGAATACTTGTCCGCAAGAGCTTCAACCTGACATACAATTTTATCTATTTTCTTAAGTTCTCTTTCGCTATATGTGCCAAAGATCTTATCAAAAAGTCCCATTTAGACCTCCAAAATAAAAATATCATCTCATTATACTACAAATCCAAAACAAATACTATAGTTTTTTGTAAATTTTTAAATTTATTATTGAAAAAAAGCACAAAATAATATATAATTATTGGGTAAAATAAGATTTTAAGGACTAATCATATGGCTAATATAAACATTGTTCTTCACGAGCCCGAAATTCCGCAAAATACGGGAAATATTGCGCGCACCTGTGCGGCAACCGGTGCGGCTCTCCATATTATTAAACCGATGGGATTTACCATTGATGACAAAAAGCTCAAACGAGCAGGCCTTGATTATTGGCATTTGCTTGATATAACGTATTATGAAAATCTTGACGATTTCTTTAGTAAAAATCCTGAAGCAAAGGTTTACTATTTTACTACTAAAGCTCCGAGAAATTATACGGAAGCAAGCTATGATGGCAAGGTTTTTATTATGTTTGGAAAAGAGTCAAAAGGACTCCCCGAGACCTTGCTTGAAAAAAATCCCGATACCTGCGTTAGAATTCCCATGCGTCCAAATCTTCGTTCCCTCAATCTATCCAATTCGGTAGCAATTGCCGTATACGAAGTATTTAGACAAAATAATTTTGAAGGCTTACTTGAAGAAGGTACACCCACTACTTTTATGTGGGAAGATTATAAAATTTAGAAAGGAGTTATCCTATGAAAGTTCTCGTTGCTATGAGTGGCGGCGTGGACAGTGCCGTTTGTGCTTACCTTATAAAGCAAAAGCACGAAGCACTTGGCGTAACCATGAAGCTCCATGACGAAAGCGACAATTTAATATACGGCGAAAACTCCTGTTGTTCAAATCGTGATATTGCGGACGCTAAATCAGTTTGTGATATCGTGGGAATTCCTCACGAGGTACACGATTTTGGTGCGCAATTTAAGGAGTGCGTTATCACGGATTTCATTAATTGCTATAAATGCGGCTCCACTCCCAATCCTTGCGTGGTGTGCAATCGAAAGATCAAGTTCGAGGGCCTGCTTAAAACGGCTTTAGAGCGCGGTTATGATGCCGTAGCTACCGGACACTATGCTCGTATAGAAAAGACCGAGAATGGCCGTTATTTGCTCAAGAAGGCCATTGATGAGAGCAAGGATCAGAGTTACGTACTCTACTCCCTGACACAACACCAATTATCACACACTATGTTCCCCCTTGGCGAGATGACTAAAGCCGATGCGCGCGATCTCGCTGAGAGCATTGGTTTTGTTAACGCGAGAAAACACGATAGCCAAGATATTTGCTTTGTACCCGACGGTGATTACGTTTCGTTCATTGAACGCACTACGGGTGAGCATTTTGACAAAGGAAATTTTGTCGATCTTGAAGGAAAGATTTTGGGTACTCATGAGGGTATTATCAAATATACAATCGGTCAACGTAAGGGGCTCGGAATTGCCTTTGGAAAGCCCACCTACGTTATTTCCAAAGATTTTGACACTAACACAGTTGTTCTTGGTTCCAATGATGATCTCTTTAACACAACTTTAACCGCAAAAAATATTAACCTCATATCCTGCGATAGTATTCCCTCTCCCATTAAAGTTAGGGCAAAGATAAGATACAATCAAAAAGAACAACCTGCTACCGTTTGGCAAATTGATGATGATAGAATAAAAGTTGTATTTGACGAGCCTCAAAGAGCCATAACTCGCGGTCAATCCGTTGTTCTTTATGACGGTGATATAGTTGTTGGCGGCGGAATCATTGAATAATTCTCAATAATTTTTGATTTTTCAGTTCTGATATTGACAATAATAACGTAATATGGTATGATCTATTCACTCGAGGGAGTAGTTTGCGTATTACGTGATATGTCAACATCAAGGACTTTCCTGGCATATCTTAATTAACAAGACTCAAGTGTAGAAGTACACTTGAGTCTTTTTTTATATTCAAACGCCCCACAAAAATCAATAAAAGGAGCCAAAAATGAAATTTTACAACAACAGTATTGATGAAACGCTTTCGCATCTTAAAACAAGCGCAGATGGACTTTCTACACAAGAGGCAAATCTACGTCTTGAGAAAAACGGCAAAAATAAACTAGCCGAAGGTGAGAAGGAATCCATGCTAAAAAGATTCTTCAAGCAGCTTGCAGAGCCCATGACCATCATTCTTATCGTTGCTGCAGCAATTTCGGCAGGAGTTGAAATCTACAATGGTATCAGCAGCGGTCACTGGGAGTTCCCTGCGGACGTTATCATAATTCTTGCAGTAGTTCTCATTAACGCTATTCTCGGTGTGCTTCAGGAAAGCAAAGCGGAAAAAGCAATAGAAGCATTACAAGAAATAGCTGCCGCTACGAGTAAGGTCATTCGTGACGGACATCAAATAACAGTTAGAAGTGAGGATCTCGTCGTTGGAGATATCATTGTTCTTGAGGCGGGAGATGCCGTTCCTGCGGACGCAAGAATTATAGAATGTGCTTCCATAAAAGCTGAAGAGGCGGCCCTCACGGGCGAGTCCGTTCCTGTTAACAAAATTGACAGTATTATTGAGGCGGATGATATAACCCTAGGAGACCGCAAAAACATGGTATATATGGGCAGCATTATCGTTTACGGACGCGGCAAGGCGGTTGTAACCGGCACCGGAATGAACACTGAAATGGGAAAAATTGCTGATGCTCTTGCAAATGCCCAAGAGGGCAAAACTCCCCTTCAAATCAAGCTTCATCAGCTTTCCAAAATCCTTACCGTTCTTGTGATTGTAATTTGCATTGTAATCTTTGGAGTTCAACTTCTACGCCACGGTCTCGGATTTGATTCCATTATCTCCTCATTTATGCTCGCAATTTCGCTTGCGGTTGCGGCAATTCCCGAAGGACTATCCACTGTGGTTACCATTGTTCTTTCAATTGGTGTTACAAATATGTCCAAGAGAAATGCTATCATTCGCAAGCTAACCGCAGTTGAAACACTTGGTTGTACACAAATTATATGTTCTGACAAAACAGGTACCCTTACACAAAATAAAATGACCGTAGTTGAACACTACGGTGAGGATGAATCACTTTTAGCAAATGCTATGTCCCTATGCTCGGATGCGGAGTTTGACAAAAATGAAGGTACGGCAATCGGTGAACCAACTGAATGCGCACTTGTTAACTATGCGGAAGTTTTAGGGCTTTCCAAAAATAATCAAAAGAAAATCTATGTGAGGATTGGTGAAGTTCCCTTTGATTCCATACGAAAGATGATGTCCACAATCCACAAAACCGACGACGGAAAGCTTATACAATTCACTAAAGGCGCTCCCGACGAGGTACTAAAAGTTTGTACTCACGCTTTAATAGGTGGCGAGATTGTTCCAATAAATGATGAAATAAGGGCTGAAATTCTAGGTGCTAATAAGAGCATGGCTGACAAAGCTTTGAGAGTTCTTGCGGCGGCATACAAAAATCTTAACTCGGTTCCAAAGGTATATGAGCCTGATAATATCGAAAATGAACTTTGCTTTATTGGCATGGTAGGTATGATAGACCCCGTGCGCCCCGAGGTTAAGCCCGCTATTGATGAATGCCTTCTTGCAGGAATTCGTCCCATTATGATTACGGGCGACCACAAGGATACTGCCGTTGCAATTGCTACTCAGCTCGGGATTATCAGCGATTCATCAGAAGCAATTACAGGGGCTGAGCTTGACAATATTCCCGACGAGGATTTTGATTCTTTTGTCGAGAAATATTCCGTTTACGCGCGTGTTCAACCCGAGCATAAAACTAGGATAGTAAATGCTTGGCGAAAAAAAGGTAAAATCACCGCTATGACCGGTGATGGAGTTAATGATGCACCCTCTATTAAAAATGCTGATATAGGCGTAGGAATGGGCATCACGGGCACTGACGTAACCAAAAACGTTGCGGATATGATCCTTGCGGATGATAATTTTGCAACCATTGTCTCCGCTGCAGGAGAGGGACGCCGAATATATGATAATATTAGAAAAGCAATACAGTTCCTCCTTGCATCCAATCTTTCAGAGGTTCTTGCAATATTCTTTGCAACACTTTTAGGATTTACCATTTTCCAACCCGTACAGCTTTTATGGATAAATCTCATTACTGACTGTTTCCCTGCGCTGGCTCTCGGTATGGAAGAGCCCGAAGCAAATGTTATGAAGCGCGCACCTCGTGACTCTAAGGAAGGAATATTTGCCGGCGGACTTGGGGCGGCTGTAATTTATCAAGGACTACTTGTTACACTTATCACTCTTATTTCCTACTTTGTTGGCAATTATATTGAAACGGGCAGTTATGCTATTGAATACGACAGTAGCTACGGAACTACTATGGCATTTCTCACGCTTGCTATGTGTGAGGTGTTCCATTCGTTCAATATGCGCTCATTGCGCGGCTCAATATTCGCTATCAAGAGACAAAATCTATGGCTTTGGGGTGCGGGTGCATTGTCAGCACTTCTAACGTCACTTGTTGTTCTTATTGACCCCATTGCCAATATCTTTGGTATGGTAGCACTTGGCGGCAAGGAATTTATAATCT
>JAZRHW010000031.1:0-3405 GCA_045644965.1 Eubacteriales bacterium | reverse complement strand
AGCATAGTTATATGAAGTGTAAATATTAAGTCCGATAAAATCAAGCGGCTGATATATTTCCTTCATATCGCGCTTTTTAGAAGAATAAATTCCATATGCTCTCACGGGCTTGCCTGCAAGCAACGGATCCATCCACCAGCGATTACCCATAAGTCCACAGCCCTTTTCAACAGAAAGAGTTCTCGCTCTCTCAATCTCCTCGGGTGTTTCATTATCAGGAACGTAAGCACCTGTTGAGAAGGCAATTCCTATCTTCACGGGCTGTTTTGCGTGCTCTCTTATCACCTTAACCGCCTCTGCGTGCGCAAGCATACAGTTGCGAGTAAGCTTTGACAGGGCAAGATAGTTGCGCTTGAACGGTGCGTGAATTCCCTGCATATATCCGTTCATAATAAAGCAACCGGGCTCGTTCATAGGCATCCACCACTTTACTCTATCAGAGAATGCTTCAACTAAAACCTTTGTATATTCTTTGAAAAGAGGAATGATGCTTTTTGACATCCAACCACCCTTTTCGTAAACCCAAGTTGGCATATCCCAGTGATAAACAGTCAACATAGGAACAATATCATTCTTAATCAGCTCATCAATAAGGTCAGAATAGAACTTAATTCCCTCGGGATTTACTCTGCCCTCCTCGGGGATAATTCTCGACCAGCTGACGGAAAAACGATAGGATTTCAGCCCCAGCTCTCGCATCAGGGCTACGTCCTCACGCATTTTGTGATAATGGTCGCAGGCAACGTGACAGTTATCAGCGTTCTTTATTTTATTTTCGGGCGCTATGTCCCAAATACTTGGAGTTCTGCCGCCCTCATTCCATCCGCCCTCTATCTGAGCGGAAGCGGCAGCAGCTCCCCATAAAAAATCTTTAGAAAATCCCATATTCTACTCCTCAAACAAACTCTATTGATTTTATATCAATTTTTCCCTTGCCCACATATTTAAGGTACAGAGCATATACCCCGTCGGGAGTGTTAACACCCACGTAATATTCCTTCCATTTGGAAGAAGCAGAAACGCTTATTTCTGCGCATTTTTTCTTTTTCTCACCGATAAGAATTTGAAGTGTTCCGCTTCCCTCTCCACGGCAATTTATTTTCATATTTTTCAGTTCTTTGAATTCAAAATACTTGTAGCCAAGTTCGGTACCATGAGAAATGTCTGCAACGAAAACGTCATTTCCGTCGTCGTCAACGCGAGGTTTGCTTTGTGCATTGCCAAGACCCAATCTTACAGGTCTTTTGGTGATAATATTACAGCACCTTGCTGCTTCAAACAACCCGATAGCTTTAATAGGCTCGCAAACTCCCTGAGTGGTTATCTCCACCTGAGATATTGTTCCATCGGGCAGAATTTCAATGGGCTCGGCACACGCCTGACGTGAATAGTCGGTATTATTTGTACATCTGTGATAGAAAACGTACCACTTACCGTTTATGCACTCAATTCCACCGTGAATAGTTCCTGCAGGGGCTTTCGGCTTTCTATTGCCTTTATATCCCAAGTCACTGTTTGAAATAATCACTCCACGATACTCAAAATCCCTGTCGGGATACTTGCTTGTGGCATAGGCAAGCTCGTTGTTTTCGCCCGACGAATAAACGAGATAATAGGTGTCTCCAATTTTTCTTATAGACGGCGCTTCATAAAATGCGTGATGATAAAGCTCGCTATTTTTCGGAGCCGTGGTCTTACTGTCAAGCACTGCCTTGGGCTCGGATTTTACCGTAATCATATCGTCGGAAAGCTCAACCACCGCACAAGAAAGAATACTCGGTTTGGTTGCCTTAATTTCCGAGATAGGTCGGGCAAAAAGCTTGCTTTGAACGATGTTATATATGGGCAACATCAATTTTGAGCGAAAATCCCGCGCAAGTCCCCAGCCATAGTAGAGCCAAATCCGTCCGTTGTCATTGATAACAGCGGGGTCATTTGTGAGATATTTAAGCAAGGGTGTTCCATCAGCATATTTTATATCACCAACATATTCAAACGGCCCACATGGCTCATCTGAAACTGCTACAGACATAGGACCGAAATTTTTAGTATTCGGCCCCATAGCACAGTAATAGAGATAGTATCTTCCGTCATTTCCACGAACACAATCGGGGGCATAAAAGTCCACCTCTCGTCCCGGCTTGGATCTTGGATCTTGTATTTTTTTGTATGTAACTCCGTGATTTGTCCAAGATGACAGGTCATTCACAGGAGCAGACCAGACGGTGTAATCCTGAACACAGAAGCATTTAGATCTCGCCTTATCGTGTGAGCCGTAAAGATAAACTCTATCGCCAAACACGTGAGGCTCACCGTCGGGAATGTATTCATTTAATGGTAAAAATGGGTTCATAATCAGAAATCCTTACAAGTTTCACTTTTGTAAATTAACTCAAGCACTCGAGCAGCAGAATTGTCAAGGGCATCTCTATCGAGCTTACCCTCTTTAAGATCACTCAAAAGCTTTTTAACAACATTATCTCCACCGGGCATAATAAGGTCGTTGCCCGCGTTTATTGCCTCGGCATAGGAGCATTGCTCGGTGGCATTCCAGTCGCTCATTACAAGACCACGGAAGCCCCATTCCTCGCGCAAAACTTTTGTACAAAGGTCATATGTGTTACACACATACTTGCCGTTAACTCGGTTGTAACTTGACATAACCGTCCAGGGCTTGCCTTCTTTAACCGCAATTTCAAATGCACGCAGATAAATCTCACGTAGTGCTCTCTGCGAAATATTTGCAGAAACACCTATGCGGTTGTCCTCTTGGTTATTACAGCAAAAATGCTTTTGAGCAACACCAACACCTCCTCGGGATTGAACCCCTCTTGTGATTGCGGCAGCCATTTTTCCCGAAACAACAGGGTCTTCGGAATAATATTCAAAGTTTCGTCCACAAAGTGGATTTCTATGAATATTAAGTCCGGGGGCAAGCCACACCGAAACGCCAATTTCAAGCATTTCATTACCAACTGCGGAACCAAGCTTTTCTATAAGCTCCGTGTTCCACGTCTGTGCCTGAATGGTCTCGCTCGGCCAAGCGGTCATATAGCGATAGACCGTCTTTTTAGTTGCTATTTTAGTTTTCAATATGGGCTCAAGCTTTTTAAGATATCCCCATTGCCAATCCTCGGGCAAACCATCGGGGTATCGGGGAAATCCCTCGTATCCAACGGCACTTATCTGATTTACATTAAGTCCCGCAGGGCCGTCAGCAAGAACAATATTAGGTATTCCCTTCTTTAAGAGCTTTGTGCAAGTGCGTCCTGCCGCGCCCATTACGTTGTTGTAGCAACGGATACTGTATCCACCACCAACAACGAGCAAAATTTTCTCCTTGTCGCTAAGATTTGATAAAACCTTGTTGACTTTATCGGAGAAAACTTCATTATATTTTTCGTG
>JAZRHW010000030.1:0-10797 GCA_045644965.1 Eubacteriales bacterium | reverse complement strand
TGGAGTAGCGGTAATAAGAATTTCAGGCAACGAAGCGGTAGAAATTGCTGAACGCGTTTTTAAAACCGCGTCAGGCAAGAAAATATCCGACCTGAAACCTAATTTTATGACATATGGAAGTATTATTTCCGATGGGAAGGTAGTGGATGACGGACTTCTCGTTAAATTTTGCGCGCCAAAATCATTTACCGGTGAAGACACTGTTGAAATTAACTGCCACGGTGGAATTTATATAACTCAAAAGGTGCTTTCTGCGGTGTTTGCCGCAGGCGCAAGACCTGCCGAGGCGGGCGAATTCACACGTCGCGCATTTGTGAACGGTAAAATGGCACTTTCTCAAGCGGAAGCTCTCGGAACACTTCTTGAAGCTAAAAATGACGAGCAGGTGGGACTTGCTCGAAGTGCAATGGGCGGTAAAATTAAATCCGCCTGCGATAAACTCTATCGCCAACTCACTGCACTTGTGGCAACAGTCTATGCAAATGTTGACTATCCCGAAGAGGATCTTGCGGATATGACTAACGAAGAGATGATCGCTAATACCGAGATGCTTCTTAAAGACGTAAAAAAGCTCCGCGCGACATATAAAACAGGCCATGCTGTAATGGAAGGTGTCAAAACGGTAATTTGCGGAAAACCAAATGTTGGAAAAAGTTCACTTTATAATTGCCTCGTTGGATATGATGCCGCTATAGTTACCGATATTGAGGGCACAACCCGCGATCTCCTCTCCGAAACCGTATCGCTCGGTAGAGTTACTCTTCGCCTTGTTGATACCGCAGGAATTCGTGCCACAAATGATGCCGTTGAACAAATCGGTGTTGCTCGAGCAAGGCAGTCTCTTGAGGAAGCCGAACTTGTTTTGGCGGTGTTCGACAACTCTCGACCTCTCGATAATGAGGACTTTGAAATTATGGACGAAATTAAGTCGATAAATGTCGTAAAAGTAGCAATTATCAATAAAAATGATGAAAATTCTATGATTTCTGAAGACATCATTAGAAACAATTTCACCCACGTTGTAAAGATATCTGCAAAGACGGAATATAATATTGAAGAGCTGCGTAAAATCGTTGAATATCTCTATATCAACGAAGAGATTGACACCCAAAATGACGCGGTTCTCATTAATGCCCGTCAGGAGGCATCGCTCGCTGTTGCAGAGAAGCATATCGAACTTGCGCTTGAAGCTCTTGAAGCGGGACTCTCCCCCGACCTTGCGGGAGTGGATCTCGAGCTTGCTATGAGCCACCTTTCCGAGATTGACGGTAGGGAAGTTGATGAGGACGTTGTGGCTGAAATCTTCTCGCATTTTTGCGTGGGAAAATAATCAAAAATGATTGTATTCAAATGACGAAATGTGTAGTGGAAATCCCGAGTATATATTATAATTAGTAATTGTTATCAAAAATTACCAATTTTAACACTTTGTTCATATTTGGATAACATTTTGTACACACATATTTTGAGCATTTGTTGTATAATGACCATGTAATTCTTATAAATGGAGGTTTAAGAATGTTTACTAACAAAAACAAATTAATCGGTTTCATCGCATTGATCGTTGTTGTTGTTTTGGTAGGCTCCGCAGCTATCGCTCTTATCGCAGACAATGCAGTTAAGAATGCAGCAGCTGAATTGGCAGCTCAGGAAGCAGCAAAGGCTGAAGCAGCAGCAAAAGCTGAAGCTCAGGCAAAGATTGATGACTTGAACAAGACAATCAAGGCACTCCAGGACGCTCTTAATAAGGCAGAGACAGATCTTGAAGGTGCAAACGAAGAGATCGCAGACCTCGCAGCAAAGCTTGAGGGTGTTATGAATCTCGATCCTTGGAACGAAGCAACAAAGCACGTTGTAGCTAAGCTCGGCGAGCTTTTGGCTAAGTACGAAACAGTTGAAGGCTACTATGACCTCGTTTCTGCTGACGCAGTTAAGAGTCTCAAGACAGCTTATGACAATGCTTACTGGGCAATCGTTAGATCTTCTTCCATCGCTGATATGGATAGAGTTCTTGGCGAGTTTGATGAAGCACTTGCAGCATTCAACGCAACAAGATACGATATAATCCTTGCTGGTAAGATTGAAGCAGTTAAGGCTGAAGGCGTAATCTTCCCTGAAGACGTTGAAGGTACAAAGGATGCTCAGGCATACTATGACAGCTTCCTTAACAACCAGGTAGTAATTGACAAGTTCGTTGAACTTGGTCTTGACAAGGAACTTGCTAAGCTTTGGGCAGCACTTGATGCTGACGAAGAGGCAGACCTTGCAGCAGCATTTATCGCAGCAGTTGAAGCAATTGAAACACCCGTTACTCTTGCTACAACAACAACTGAAGCTGAAGCAGCTTGGACAGCATACACAGCAGTTCTTGAGGCTGATGACGTTCACTCTGCAGCAGTAAGCGCAGCTCGCACAACTCTTGACGGCTACAATGCTCGTCTTGTTGAGCTTGCAGCAGCTAAGGCTGAGGCTGACGTAATCAATGCTAAGATTGCAGCAGTAGTAGTTGAGGCTCACTCCAACACAAAGACAACTCTTGATGCTATCAAGGCTGAAATCACAGCTTGGGTTGCAACATACAAGACAGACGATTGTGACGCTAACTACAACATGGTTAACCACGATGCACTTCAGGCTCACTACGATGCATATGCAGCTCATGTAGAAGACGTTAAGGCTCTCTACGAGGCATTCAAGGCAGCAGTTGAAGCTATCGGCGACATCACACCTGATTCCAAGGCTCTTCTTGATGCAGCTCATGCAGCATACGATGCAGTTAAGGGAACAGATGCTGACGCTATGATTCCTACAGCTACACCTAACACAGTTGCAGAGCTTAAGGCAGTTCTTGATGCTAAGCAGGCAACATACGATGAAGTTATCGACCTCATCGCAAGAATCCGTGCAGAGATCGACAGACTCTACGCAGCTGACCCCAACGTAACTCACGATGAGATCAAGGCTCTTGATGAAATGATCATCGAGCTTACACATACATACGGTCAGGAACTCGCAGTTATCGGTGAAGATTACATCGCTAAGTACAACATCGTAGTTCTCATTCCTCATAAGAATGATGCTATGGAAAAGGTACACGTAATCTACCTTGAACTCTACGCAGCAGCTAACGGCGACCGTGAAGTTCTCGTTAAACTTGCTAACTCTTACGCAGCTCAGAAGGCAGCTATCAACGCTCTCACAGAGATCGCTGACATCCAGGCAAAGGGTGCTGACAAGTACATCAGAGATACATTCGCAGCTGCTCTTACTGACGCAGAGAAATAATTAATTACTTGTAAGTAAACTGAATAATATATTCGGGGAAAACGGCTTGCCGTTTTCCCCTTCAGTTTTGCTTCACAAAAAACCCGTCTCACGCGAGACGGGTTGTTTTTTATAATGAGCATATTAATTTTTCGAGATGCAAATATCCGGCATCAAATTGGAATTTCATAGCGAGATCCGCTTCGGTTGCGGCAAGAACTATCGCTTGCAAGCGAGAAAGCTCCATTCTGCGCGCACTACCGACGTAGAGCTTGACCTTGTAGGAATTCATTTTGGTTTCTTGCTCGATTTGTTGAAGATTTTTGCCTGCGCCAAGCAGGATTTTGATTTTCAACAGGTCGGAAAGAATGCCCGAAAGCTCACCCATAATCGCGAGTGGCTCAATTTGTTTGAATTTCATCACACGCAAGATTGAGAGCGCATCATTTTTTCTGCCTTCCAAAATGGCATTCGAAAATTCAAACGCACCGTATTCCATCTCCGCGCAGCATATGAGGGGGATATCCTCTCGCACAATGTAATCACGTCCTTGTGCCTTTGCGTAGAGGGAGAGCTTTTCAACCTCGCCCGAGAGTATAAACATATCCCTACCGCAAAAGTTTACAAGGTGTGTGCAATCTTCAGCTCGCGCATTGATGCCGTGATGTTCAAAATGGCGCGCGACCCAAAGAGAGAGCTTTTGGGGAGTGGATGCCTCAAATTTGACGGGTGTCAAATGCTCGGAGAGGGAAGCGAGAGCTGCCGGGAGCTTTTTCTTCGGCTCATCCTCGGTTATATTTCCCGAAGGAATTATTATAATTAAATTATTGTAATCAAATTCTTCCAGATGCTTAATTGCATCAATGAGTGCGCGAAGTTCGCCGACGGAATTATCGCCTTCGTCGCTTTTTCCACCTCGACTCATCTTTTTGATATTGAGACCGCTGACAACGACGAGCTTTTTCTCCGCCATCATGGGTGGCATAGAGAGCGCGTCAATGAGCTTTTCGGCATCATAGTCAAGGACGTCTATTTTGATGAGGTTGAAAATTTCAAGTGCCTCATCAAGCCCCATCGCATCCTTGAATGATTTGAGCGCGTGTGCTTTAAGATAATCTTCTTCACCGTAGAAGAGATAGTTGCCGTCAGCATTTTCTTTTATTCTTTTCAAAAATTCCGTGCTGGAGATAATATCCACGTCGCTCACCTGCCTTTCGGTTTATTATAGCACATTTCGTGGGCTTTTGCAAGGAATTTTAAAATAAAAACCGTTACTGATGACCAGTAACGGTTTTGTTTTATTTCAAATAAACATAAAGGTTTAAAAATTCATTAATTTTCGATACTGAAATAGCACATCCCGTTCCATCAGTTTCAAGTCCTGCAAAGTTGAGACCTACAAGCTTGCCCGAGGTGCTGAGCAAAGGGCCGCCACTGGAACCGTGATTTATAACTGCACTGTGAACGATAATCTCGAAATTAACATTTGCCATCCCATCTTTATCGGTTTGATTGAGCTTTGTATAAAAGTAAACACTACCATAGGTGATGGCATTTTTTTGTCCGAGGGGTGAGCCGATTGAAACAACGTATGAATTTATCGCAGGGTCGGTGCCGGTTACGATTTCGGCGAGCTTCTCGTCTTCGTCGGCTGCATTGGGATTGTATTTAAAACATAGGAGCGCAAGATCGTAGTTGTGATCAATAGCGGGTTTTTGACTGTTGGGATGTTGGTAGAGTGTTGCGGGGAACTTGTTGCCCCATGCGTCCTCTATAGTTATCATTTGCTCCGAATATCCATCTTCTTTCTCTACAACGTGAGCATTGGTGAGTACGTAGCAGTATCCTCCCGAAACGTCAATAACAACGCCGGAGCCCTGTGCCGTTACGGATTCCATTTCCACCAATCCGCCAAGTCCTGTATTAAAGCATTTGTTTTCCACCGTAACCACACTTTTCATAATAGTTTTGGTCATAAGCTCGGTGGTTGAAATGGCATCAATGGTGTAATACGCATAAAGATTTGTGTCCATGTATATTTTGGTGGAAAAATCAAACTCAACCGTGTGATTCGGATCAAGAAACCAACCCACAAAGATTTGATTATTTCGGTCTGGTGCCTTAATTGAGTTAGCACAAGTACCACTCACTACCGTTTGCGTTTTGTAGAGTCGCCCGTCCACGTAGTAGTTCACTGTGCTGGTACTTGAGGTAATTGACGGGAAAATACAACCCGTAAGTAGAGTTAGGGCTAATATAATAACAAGAAAAAGAGATAGCTTTTTGTGCATAAATATTCTCCTTTTTTAATAATTTTAAATATTTAAACGATAATTAGTCGAAATTATTCATATTTATATAGTTTTTTGCCATTTCAATCAACTCTTCTCGTTTGTTGAGTGAGGGATTGTCAATGACTTTAGCTAAAAGATAGGAGAGGGTCTTTCCCACAAGCGAAAAATTATTATCGCAAAGCGGAATAATATCACCGCCACGAATGGCGAGATCGGATATCTCGAGAGGACGTTGTTTGCGGCTTTCCTCAAGCACCATATTCTTAAAAGGCATTATTTCTTCGGTGCCGTTGTAAAACTCAGCTACGGAAAGGGCCGCATCGAGTACGTTATTATATAAATGTAAGAATCTTCTTGCGCTAATCTCGGCATCAGTACCACCGAAATCAAAGAATTTCACTCCACGAAGGCGCTCGGCAAGGCGCTTTTCGTCATTTGAAAGTCGGAGAGAGGTGAGAAGAGTGGAGAAGGAGTTTTTGTCAAGCTCGGATGTAAGACACGCGAGCCTGGACTCGAAAATTCTTGGTAAATTTTCAATTTTATATATAGTTTCTTCGGTCGGAGCGGAAATGTTTTCAAAAATAGCGCCCCATACGCCAAGATCCACCATTTTGTTTAGTGCGTAACTTGGATTTTTTGAGATGAGAAGCTTTTTGAACTCCGCTCCCACGCGCTCACGCGCGATATTTTTGAGTAAATGGGCGCATCTTTGCGCACCGATAAGTGTGTTTGGTTCAATTTTAAAGCCGAGCTGCGCAGAAAAACGGAACGCACGCAATATGCGAAGCGCATCCTCGGTGAAGCGCACCTCGGGATCGCCAACAGTGCGGATAATTTTGTTTTTAAGGTCATCAGCTCCGCCAAAAACATCAATGAGACCTTCATTTTCATTATATGCCATCGCGTTCACGGTGAAATCTCGACGCGAAAGATCGTCGCGCACGTCGTGCGAGAACGAAACGCTCTCGGGATGTCGCGAGTCAAGGTATTGACCGTCGATTCGGAACGTTGTGATCTCAATCGGAATGGATTTCTCGTTTTCCTCAAACAAAACAGTTACAGTTCCGTGCTTGATTCCTGTGGGAATTGTGCGCTTGTTGGCAAAAACTTCAAGTGTTTGCTCGGGGTTCGCACTCGTTGTAACGTCCCAATCGGACGGAGTGGTGCCGAGTAGGGAATCCCTCACCGCACCGCCTACCGCGTACGCTGAAAAACCCGCGCTCTCAAGCGCCTCTATGCAATTTTTAACGTATGCAGGTAAGTTCATAGTGCTACTCCTTGGTAGTTAGCTTGTTTAAATAAAGAAATCTTTTAATCGTTGGTGTTATAGGGGGCATTTTTTTATAAAAAAGCCCCCATGTTCAAATATCTAATTATTCCGCAGCCTCAAGATAAGCCTTTTGCTCGTCGGAGAGGTAGTCGATCTTTATACCGTTTGCGCGAAGCTTAATAGCCGCAACCTCGCGGTCGATCTCGGCAGGAACTGCGTAAACCTTGTTTTCGAGCTTTCCGCGATTCTTTGCAAGATATTCAAGACCTTTTGCTTGGATTGCAAAGGACATATCCATAATTTCCGCAGGATGGCCGTTGCCCGCCGCAAGGTTTACAAGACGTCCCTCGGCAAGAAGGTTGAGAATTCTTCCGTCGGGCATTCTGTATCCGCGGATGTTGGGCTTTCTCTGCCACTCCTCAACTGCCATGTCGGAGAGAGCAACCTTGTCGATTTCAACGTCAAAGTGTCCACTGTTGGAAAGAAGCGCACCATCCTTCATAACTTCGAGGTGCTCGCGGCGAATAACATCCTTGCAACCGGTGAGAGTTACAAAGAGATCACCGATTTTTGCCGCCTCGTCCATGGGCATAACGGAGAAACCGTCCATTGTTGCTTCAAGAGCCTTGATGGGATCAATCTCGGTAACAACAACTACCGCGCCCATACCCTTTGCACGCATAGCCATACCCTTGCCGCACCAGCCGTAGCCTGCGATAACAACGGTTTTTCCTGCTATAATAAGGTTTGTAGAATTCATAATTCCGTCAAGTGTGGACTGACCGGTACCGTAGCGGTTGTCAAAAAGATGCTTGCAGTCAGCATCATTAACGTCGATCATGGGGTAGTCAAGAAGTCCCGCGCGTTGACGTGCGAAAAGACGGTGTATACCCGTTGTAGTTTCTTCGCAACCACCAATAAGATCCTTTGCATAATCTCTGCACTCGCCGTGAATGAGGTGAGTGAGGTCGCCACCGTCGTCTATCATAAGGTTGGGGCAAAGGGAAAGAGTTTTGATGAGGTGCTCCTTGTACTGCTCGTCGCTAACACCGCGCCAAGCATTTACTTCAAAGCCCATGTCAACGAGTGCTGCCGCAACGTCATCCTGAGTTGAGAGGGGATTACAACCAGTAACCCAAACCTCAGCGCCGCCCGCCTTGAGAACTGTTGCAAGATATGCGGTCTTTGCCTCAAGGTGAATGGACATTGAAATTTTGAGACCCTTAAAGGGCTGATTTTTGATAAAATCTTCTTTTATTGTGTTAAGAATGGGCATATATGACGCCACCCAGTTGATCTTGTCGTGACCGGAAGGCGCAAGTTTTACGTCTTTAATATCGCTCATTTTGTTTTCTCCTTTTTGAATATAAGTACATACATAATAATTTTATCATAAAAAGTAAGCGATTGCAATAGAATTGAGGAAAAATCTTGCTCGCTCACCTTTTAATACACTCAGTTCGTGATGTAAACTAAAAAATTATATAAAACCTCACCGCGAGAATGGCGAAGCGCGACAAAAGTTTTTGCTAAGCTTTTTTCAAAAAGCGGGCGAAGCCGCGATAAAAAGTTTTTTGCTTACTCATTAATATACGCAGTTCGTGATGTGAACTAAAAAATCATATACAACATTACTGCGAGGGGCGCGAAGCTTGGTAAAAAAGTTTTTTGCCTACTTTTTTTCAAAAAAGTAGGTGCTTATTGACAAAGAAAAATGCAGATGATATAATTAAATAAATACTACCTCAAGGGAGGATTTAATATGGCATATTTAACTGATATTGAAATTGCAAAACAATGTAAAATGAAGAATATATATGAAATTGCTCGTGTAGCAGGAGTTGACGAGGACTTTATCGAGCCTTACGGAAAATACAAGGCAAAGGTTTCGCTTTCGTATCTCGATGCGAAAAAGGATGAGCCTGACGGCAAGCTTGTGCTTGTAACGGCGATAACTCCCACACCTGCGGGCGAGGGAAAGACAACCACCACAATAGGACTTGCCGACGGACTTTCGAAAATTGGTGAAAGTGTTGTTGCTGCGCTTCGCGAGCCTTCGCTTGGCCCTGTCTTTGGAATTAAGGGCGGTGCCGCAGGTGGTGGATATGCTCAGGTTGTGCCAATGGAAGATATTAATTTGCACTTTACGGGTGATTTCCACGCGATTGGTGCGGCAAATAACCTTCTTTGTGCTATGCTTGATAACCACATTTACCAAGGAAATGAGCTTCGCATTGACCCTGAAAAAATCACTCTCCGCCGTTGCGTTGATATGAATGACCGCCAGCTCCGCTGCGTTCAGGACGGACTTGGCAGACGAGTTGACGGTGTGCCGAGAATGGACGGCTACGATATTACCGTAGCAAGTGAGGTTATGGCGATCTTTTGCCTTGCATCTTCACTTGAGGATCTTAAGGCGCGCCTTTCCCGAATGATAGTTGGTTACAATGTAGACGGCGAACCCGTAACAGCGGGCGATCTTAAAGCGGCAGGAGCTATGACGGCACTGCTTCGCGACGCGCTCTCCCCCAACCTCGTTCAAACACTTGAGGGAACACCTGCATTTGTTCAGGGTGGACCTTTTGCAAATATCGCGCACGGCTGCAACTCCGTAATCGCGACAAAAATGGCACTCAAAACTGCAAAATATACAATAACCGAGGCAGGATTTGGCGCAGATCTCGGTGCTGAAAAGTTCCTTGACATCAAATGTAGAATGACGGGCCTCAAACCGAATGCCGTTGTACTTGTGGCCACCATCCGCGCACTCAAGATGCACGGTGGACTTGCAAAAACCGAGCTTGGCGAGGAGAATCTCGGGGCGCTTGAGACCGGAATTCCCAACCTTTTGCGTCATCTTTCCAATATCACCGACGTTTACCACCTTCCTTGTGTGGTTGCACTTAATAAATTCCCAACGGATACCGATGCCGAGGTTGAATTCATTATCAATAAATGCCGCGAACGTGGTGTGAACGTAGTTCTTTCGGACGTTTGGGCAAAGGGCGGCGAAGGCGGTATCGAGCTTGCACGCGAGGTTGTTCGCCTTTGCGAGATGGATAACTCGAATTTTGCTTTCTCTTACTCTCTTGAGGGAAGTATTGAAGATAAAATTGAACAAATAGTTAAAAACGTCTATAGAGGAGACGCAATTTTGGTTACCGATGAGGCAAAAGCGCAAATTGAACGCCTCGAAACACTCGGATTTGACCATGTTCCCGTTTGTATGGCGAAAACGCAATACAGCTTCTCGGACAATAAAGACCTTTTGGGCGCGCCCGAGGGCTTTGCCGTAACCATCAAATCCGTTAAGGTTAGTGCCGGTGCGGGATTTGTGGTAGCACTTACGGGCGACATTATGACAATGCCGGGACTTCCCAAGGTTCCTGCGGCCGAAAAAATAGACGTCGACGAAAACGGCGAGATTGTTGGACTTTTCTAAGGTGACGCTATGCGAAAAGAATATACCCCTGCGATAGTCTTGTACGTTGTTTCCGCAATTTTTTACATTGCGGCGGCACTTGGAGTGTTTATTGACAGTCACCATTGGGCGACCTTCTTGCTCGGTGGCGCCGTGATAATGCTCCTAGCTTCCTCAAAACTCACAAAAATCGGCAAGCAATTGCGCGAGGAGGACGAGAGGGAAGAGGAGAATAAAGAATAAAGAATAAAGAATAAAGAACAAAGAATAAAGAAAAAAGAAAACCACCTTCAAGCGAAGGTGTTTTATTTGTTTAATTATCTCAATGCTTCATAAAACGAGTATTCAACTCCGCCTTTTATGTGCTCAAGTGCGCCTTCCTTCAGCTCCTGTACCATAAGGCACTCGGGTGCGGGGAGTCCGACACTCTCGTGAGCAAAAATTCCGTACTGGGCAGATGTTTTAAATCCGCGCGGATTATAATTTCGAGGATTTCCCTCAACGATACACGCGCTGTATCCCAACTCCTTTGCTTTGTTTAAGCCATG
>JAZRHW010000029.1:0-8352 GCA_045644965.1 Eubacteriales bacterium | reverse complement strand
GTAGGAGTCGAAAAGAAGTGCCTTGAGGGGCGCGTCCTCTTCTCCGTTGGGCGCAGGAATGAGTTCAACTACTGCCTTGAGTACATCGTCAATATTGAGACCGGTTTTAGCCGAAACCGCAGGACATTCCTGCGCTTCAATACCAATAATATCCTCAATTTCGTCACGGCAACGCTGAATATCTGCACTGGGAAGGTCAATTTTATTAATTACGGGAACAATTTCAAGGTTTGCATCAACCGCAAGATAGGCATTTGCAAGTGTTTGCGCCTCGATTCCCTGTGTTGAGTCAACAACGAGAAGTGCACCCTCACACGCGTTGAGTGAGCGCGAAACCTCGTAGTTAAAGTCAACGTGACCGGGGGTGTCAATGAGGTTGAGAACGTACTGTTCACCGTTGGGCGCAGTATAATCAAGCTTTACCGCACGCGCCTTGATGGTGATACCACGCTCGCGCTCAAGATCCATATTGTCAAGCACCTGCTCTTCCATTTCGCGCTTGGTGAGAGTTTGCGTTGCCTCAAGAATTCTATCCGCAAGTGTGCTCTTTCCGTGGTCAATGTGAGCAATTATTGAAAAGTTCCTAATGTGTTTTTGTCTTTCGTTCATATTTATGTCCTTAATAAATAATATTCGATTGTTTTGACCCACTTTTCTCAAAAGTGGGCGCTCCACGCACAGTGGCGCGGGCACGGGGCGCGTAGCTCCGTGTTCGGCATTTCTTTTTGCCAAGCTTTTTCTTTGTGCCTCTTGTATCAAAGAAAAAGCGGATAATGGGCATTGAGTGCGATAAAAAGGTTTTTGTCCTTAAAAAAGTCGGTCAAATTCCAAATAATCGAACACCTTATAAATATCGCCTGCGCCCATAACGACGAGGATATCACCCTCGCGAAGCTCGGAATTGAGCTCTCGAGCGATATTTTCAAAGCCGGAAATATACTCCGCCTTGTTTCCGATTCGGATTGCAAGTGTTTTGCCACTGATTCCGAGATTATCGGTCTCACGAGCAGGATAAATGTCAGCGATATACACCTCGTCAACCGCCTCAAAGCTCTTTGCAAAATCGCTCATGAGCGCATAAGTTCTGGAAAAGGTGTGGGGTTGGAAAACGCAAAAAACTCTGTCCGCACCGCGTTTTGCAACTCCGGCAAGTGTGGATGCGACCTCGGTGGGATGGTGACCGTAGTCATCAAAAACAAGTGCTCCGTGAACCTTGCCCTTAAATTCCATACGTCTTTTCGCACCGCGGAAGGCACAAAGTCCCTCAGCTATCTTTTCGGGTTCAAGACCCGCAATATGTCCTGCAGCAAATGCCGCAAGCGCATTATAAACATTGTGTTCACCGGTAACGGAGAGCTTTACGTGGCAAATGAACTCGCCCGAGTGCATAACGTCAAACTCGGCAAATCCATTGGGGTATCTGATGTTAATTGCACTATAATCCGCCTCTCCATCAAGTACGCCAAAGGTAATGATTCTTCCCTTGTAATCAGCAAGAGCCACCGCAACGTTCTCATCGTCGGCATTGGCAATTACAGTACCGTTCTCGCCCGTAATTGCGGCGAAATCGGAGTAAGATTTATATATTTGCTCCATTGACTTAAAGTAGTCAACGTGGTCCATTTCAATATTAAGTATTATAGCGGTTGAGGGGTTGAAATCAAGGAATGAATCCATATATTCGCACGCCTCAAAAATGAAATTTTCACTCTCGCCAATGCGATAAGCACCGCCCATGGCATCAAGCTCCGCACCGGAAAGCACAGTGGGATCGGCACCACCCGCCATAAAGACGGTCGCACACATGGATGTGCAGGTGCTTTTTCCGTGCATACCGGAAACACCGATTCTATTGCCATAGCCAAGCATCAAATATCCGAGATAATCCGCACGGCTGATACAGGGTATTCCCCTCTCGTTTGCCCTGATGTACTCGGGGTTTTCAGGGGAGATTGCAACAGTGTAAACTACCGCGTCATAATCTTCCATATTACTCGCATCGTGGGAGTAGAAAACCTCAATGCCCGTATCGGCAAGGCGCTCAGTGAGCGCAGTTTTTTCCCTATCCGAGCCACCAACGCGGTATCCGCGCAAATGCGAGATGTGGGCGAGGGACGACATATTTATTCCGCCAATGCCAATAAAGTAAATGCTACGGCACTCTTTTAACATCGCGTGTATATTTTCAGCTCCAAAGTGTGTATTAGGCGTAGACATAGTGGGTCCTTTCAAAATACAAAAAATTCACAATTTGTACTTAAATGTTCATAAAATATTTTTAATTTGCTAATTGTTAATTTGAATAATCGTAATAAATTGGGTTTACAATAGTTCTAATATGTTTCAAGATTTTAAAAAAGGATAGGAGACTTAAAATGAAAATCACGGACATCAAAATCAGAAAAACCTTTACCGAAGGACCTATGAAGGCAGTTGCCTCAGTGACCTTCGACCACCAACTCGTTGTTCATGACATCAAAGTAATTTACGCCAAGGAAAAATATTTTATCGTAATGCCCAGTCGCAAAAATGCCGACGATACTTATCGCGACATTGTTCATCCCATCAATGCGGAGTTCCGCGCACTCCTTGAGAACGCGGTAAAGGCCGCGTATGATGCCGAGCTTGAGTCGCTCGCAAATGCTGAAGAAACAGTTTGATTTGTAAACTCACAATTTCTGCCACGCCATTTGGCGTGGCAGTTTTTTTATTTCTTAATGACGTTGTGATACTTGCCGTGGGAGAGCAAAAAGTCATTTTCACCGACGGAAAGATTGCCAAAGCTTCCGTCAAAATCTCCGAGCGAGCCGGGATTGAATATTGCCAAATCCCTATCCACTCCGCGAATGCTTCCCTTCTTAATATATTCAAGAGTGGGAACATGCGTGTGTCCAAAAAGTGCTATATCAGCGCCTTGTCTGCACGCTTCTCTGCAAAGTTCTTCGCGCGTGCTTTTTACCGCAAGCGTATGGCCGTGAGCCATAAAAATCTTATATTTGCCCGCGTTTATAAGCCGATAGAGCGGAATTTCCTCGCCATACGGCGAAAAGCGGTCATGCACGTCGCAATTTCCCCTAACAGTATGCACGATTATATTATCGTACTGTTTGCAGGAGAAAACGTCCGCAAGCCCGTCCCCGAGAAATATCACGTTTAAAATCTCGCCATTTCTAAGTAGCTTTTGCCTGTATTCGACAAGCTCATTTAGACGTGATACTCGTCCATGGATGTCCGAAACTATCAGAATATCTCGCATTATTTTTTGCTATTGTATTTTTGAGCAGCTTTCGTTACCGCAGGATCAATCACTATGGGTTGACATGCCTTAGGAGTAGAAAGAGTAATCGCTTTATGAAGCACGGAAAGAGTAAGCTTATCCTTCACCTTCTCAATTTCTCCGTCAACGCAAATATCGGTTGGATGATCGAAAATAATATCAACTCTCTTACATTTCTTGTAAGAGAACACCTGGGGAACCTTGGGGTCGGTAAGATGTGTACCCGCCTTATACGCGCCAATAAGCTGAACAAGCTCAACAAGAGTTACCTTTTTAACTACGCAGCAGTCAATCACACCATCATCAACGCTTGCAGCGGGGGCAGCGTGATAACCACCGCCATAGAATGAACCGTTTGCAAAAACGCTAATTTGATAAGTGTTCCACTTGTGAAGAACGCCATCCAAATATACCTTGCCATTCATAACAGCTGTTCCGAGCTGAGTGATTTTTTGCACAATACCGGTAGTATATGCGAGCTTACTGGGAATGAACATACTTCTTCTATTAAGCGCCGCCTGTCTTGCTATTTCGCAGTCAAAGCCAATATTGATAAGGTTGATAGCGTATTTATTGTTATATTTCATAATGTCAATTTGTCTTGTTTCGCCATCAAGCTGAGCATCAATATCAAAGAACTTATCAACATGCTCAAAATTCTTTACAAAGTCATTTCCCGTACCCATGGGGATTACTGCAAGCTCGGCATTTTCACAACCAACAAGTCCTGCAGCTACTTCTTTTATAGAACCATCTCCACCGCAAGCATAAAATCTAACGGGAGAGTCGGTATTTTTACAAATCTTTTTTACGAATTCAGTTGCTTCACCCATCTTCTCGGTGACGTGAATTTCGTAGGAAACCTTGCGGCGGTCACAAACCTTGTGAATATCATCAATAAGAGTATGAAATTTTGTTCCCTTGCCCGCAGCAGGATTCATAATAAAATAATGCTTCATTTTTTACCTCATAACTAAAATTAATCATAAAAAATTTTTCCTCGATTATAATTTTAACATAATATATCAATTGTGTCAACCTTTTATTTTATTTCATAAAATACTATATAGAAAATAATTTGTTAATTTTGTAAACTTTTAGGAGGTTTTTTATGAATTTTAATCGCGATTCACTTAAGAAATTACTTGCGCTCGGTGACGAGGAGTTGGCGGAAATCGTAAGGGAGATAGCAGCGGAATCGGGTGTTGACACCACTTCCCTCGTCCTTGGCAAATCGGAACTTGCAAAACTGCGCGCGGTTCTTTCGCTCGCAAGTGATGAAGATATTGCACGAATGATAGCAGGACTTGGGGGTGGTAAAAATGAGCGAAAACATAGATAATCAACCCATCTCGTCGCAAGGAGAGAGCGATTTATCATCGCTCCTCTCAAACCCTCAAACACTATCAAAAATCAGCGATATCCTATCAAAACACGGAATTGTGAGCGATAGTGAAAACAGGGACATCCCTCCACAAATCAATAATTTTAAAGAACAAGAAGCATCAAGTGATGATATTTCCAACAATATCGAGCATTCATCCCCCACCTTGAGCAATATTGACAACTCAGACATTTTAGGGAAAATGCCCATGATTTTGTCGCTTTTTTCTTCCGTCGGAGGCGAAAATTCAATGCTGAATAAACAGCAAAATGACCTGTTACGCGCAATTCGTCCATACCTCTCAACACGGCGACAAGAGGTGCTTGATAGTCTAATAAAATTCGAGCGTCTCGGCGCTATGCTCAAGAAATTAACACAAGGAGAACAAAATGTATCACAGTAAAAATAGTGGCTCCACCATCACACTTCCGCACAATTATGGGGGAAATGCCTTTAACATAAACGAAGAAAAAGACGACTTTTCCGAGCTCGACTCGCAGGACAAAAAAGTAGAAAACGAGGAGATTTTACCCCCGCAAAAAGTTAGCGAAAGTACTGCCACAAACTCACTTTTGGCAGGAATTTCTACCGAAGATTTGCTTTTACTCGGACTGATTCTTGTAATTAAAGACACAAATCCCAACGATCCCGTTTTAATACTTCTTTTAATTTTACTACTTACCAAATAAAAAAATTCCGACGAAAATTTCGTCGGAATTTTTTGTTTATTTAAATTATTTGAGCACTTCGTACTTATAACCGTATGTGCTAAAACCTGTTGTGAGCTTACCAAACATATATTTGTTGCAAGCGGACTCGCAGAATACGATAATCATACCGTCCTTGCAAACAAGTTCCTCGCTCATGGGGGGAGCAACAACAGTATTAACAAGGCAAGAAGAATCTACAAAGTAAACAGGAAGATTTTCAAAGCTAAATCCTTCTTCATATCTTTCAGCATTTTCGTCCTCAAGGTCTCCGTAAGTGATAGTTCCCTCATACTTTTGAAGCACTGTGCTCTGAGCCTTGGAGAGATCATAGAAGAAGAGGTTGGATGTTGCAAGTCCCCAAGAGGAAGAAACAACCATTTGTCCGTCGGGAGTAATGCAAATACCCTGGATCATCTCTCTTGCGGAAATGAGAGCTACGGGTGTGGGGTTGATGCCGAACTCAGCGTTCTCATCAAGCTTGAAAACTGTCATCACAGAAGTATTCTTATCTCCTGCGGGAGTTGTGAACTTCTCGTGCTCGGGAGTGAGGTAAACTGTTTCATCCTTGTGGTAGGAGCCTGCAAGGATATATCTCTCGCCCTTATACTCAAATGTATATGTATGCGCGGGAGAGTTGTATGTTTTAACTGTTCCGAGCATCTTTGTTTCAGACTTACCGGCAAGAATATCGGCTGCGCTGAACACGTCAAGTCCGTGGCTGTCTTCACCGGTTACGTAAACGTAATCGCCAAAAAATTCAACACCACCGGTATGATCGGTATAAGGTGTGCCGTCAGCATTGAGAAGACGTGTGAAAGTAACACTTCCATCGGAATTGCGAACATAAACTCTTGACGCAACGTCATCACCAAGCTCGCCAATAATGGGCTTGCCCATATATCCTGTGAAGAAATATGTATCGGTCTTTTCGTCATAAGTCATACCCTGGGGTACGAAGTTGGAATCAACTACACCGGGTGTTGCAAAAACAGGCTCGGAATTGTTATAGAAATCCGCTGCACCTATGTAGTCGTAGAGCTTAAAACCAAGCACTGCGACAAGAAGAATACCGAGGATAATTGCTAATGCGATTAATACGTGTTTCATAATAAATTCTCCTTTTTATTCCGTTATATTAAAGAGCAAAGTCCTCAAGCTCTTCAAAATCAAGTGTACCTACATTCTTCTTTGTGGGTTCACCGTTCTTGAAAAGAATAATTGTAGGAATGCTCATAATACCGTATCTTCTTGCGATATCTCCGCAAACATCAACGTCAACCTTAACGCACTCAACTTCTTGGTGATCGCCCGCAAACTCATCAAATGTGGGGGCGAACATTCTGCAAGGGCCGCACCAAGTTGCAAAAAAGTCAACAAGTACGGGCTTTTCACTCTTCAAGAGAGCGTCAAATTCTTCTACGTTTTGAATAATTCTAGCCATATTAAAATTCCTTTCTTAAATCAATTCTATTTATAATTTCTCCGCTTTCAAGATGCTTTATTTCAAAAACTCCGTTTTCGTAAATCATGTACGTTGGCGGATTATTTTCCTTGGGATAGGTGGTGGAGCCGGGGTTTATATATAGATTTCCCTCTCCGAATTTTTCTATACACTGAATATGCGTGTGTCCGTGGATCAAAATTTCACCGCGGCGAAGATTACCCGAATTTTCGGTGTTTATCTTGTGACCGTGTGTGAGAAGCATTGAATAACCATCAACACAAAGGTACGCGTATTCTGCCATAATGGGAAAGTTTAGCACCATTTGGTCAACCTCGGCATCACAGTTGCCGCGTACACAAATGAGCTTATCGCGATTTTCGTTGAGCAGCTTTATTACCGCCTGCGGATTGTATCCGTCAGTTAGTGTATTTCTTGGGCCAAAGTACAAAAGATCACCAAGAAGTAAGAGCTTCTCCGCACCTTCGTGCTCAAAAAGGTCAAAAACCGCTTTAGTACGTGCAAAATCTCCGTGTATATCGGATGCAAACATTAATCTCATATTTCGACAAAGTCCTTTCGGGCAAAAATCGGAGAAATCCGCAAAGATTTCTCCGATCAAGTTTTAGTTTAACCGTTCGCTTTCGCGGACAATATTATTCTGCGTCCTCTTCGTCCTCGTCAACAAACTCGCATGTGAATTTTTCACCGCAAGCAGGGCAAGCAAGGTTTTCAGGGTCGATTGTTTCGTCGAAGCAAACTACCTCTCCGCAAGAAGGGCATTCAACCTCAAAGAACATATCGTCGCAATCGCAGTCACAGTCACAGTCGCAATCGCAGTCATCATCACAATCGCAGTCGCAATCGTAATCAGCGAACTCGCACTCGTCGCAATCGCCTTCGCAGTCACAGTTTTCGCAGTCGCCGTCGCATTCCTCATCAAGGAAATCCTCAACGTCTGCAAGGTCCTCGTCTACCTCTTCAATATAATCCTGAAGATCAACGATATCCTCGTTAATTGCCTCAACCTCGTCAGCGATATCGGAAACGAGATCAAGAAGAGCAGCAAGAATCTTTCCTTCGGGAGTAGTTCTGTCGAAATCAACTCCGTCAGCAAGTCCACGCAAATAAGCAGCCTTTTCGTAAAGTGTCATAATAATTCTCCTTTCGCCAAATGGCTCACAAAATTTTGTTTAATTATGCACGAGAGAGATACTCGCCTGTTCTCGTGTCGATCTTAAGAACCTCACCCTCGTTGATGAAGAGCGGAACCTTAATTACAGCGCCTGTCTCAAGAGTTGCGGGCTTAAGTGTATTTGTTGCAGTGTTACCAGCAAAGCCGGGGTCTGTCTGAGCAACTGCAAGCTCAACGAATGTGGGGGGCTCTACGCTGAATACGTTGCCCTTGTAGGAGATGATCTTAACCATCATTTCTTCCTTAACGAACTTGAAGTTGTCGCCAAGCTTGTCTGCGTTAAGGGGAAGCATATCAAATGTTTCCATATCCATAAAGTAGTAGAGATCTCCGTCTGTGTAGGAA
>JAZRHW010000028.1:0-2093 GCA_045644965.1 Eubacteriales bacterium | reverse complement strand
TTTGTTTTTTCCTTGGGATCACGCGTGGTAAGCGAGCAAATAGTATCTCTAAAGAGATAGAAGAACGATGAACCAACCGTGTGATAGCAAATAAGAAGGAAGAAGAAATAGTACCAATAGTTATCTCCAAGTGTGTTTCCGGGGAAAAGGAAGATAAGTCCGCCAACAATAATGGAAATAAAGCCAAAGATTAAAAACCAAGGACGCATTCTTCCCTGACGGGAGTTGGTCTTTTGAATAAGGAAACCGTTAAGAAGTCCTACACCAACTGCCAAAATTTTTGCAATGGTCATTACAATTTCGTAATAGCCACCCATTTGCTTGATCATTTCAACGTTTTCAACACCGTACATAGCGCCCGTTTGCTGAGTGAAGAATTTTTCAACAAGTGCCGCAATAGTGTTAACCACGAAAATAAGTCCAAGAGGGCCGATGAGATGTCCGAATACCCACTCTTTTGTGGTAACGTGCTCGGTGTTAGCTTTTGAGTCCATAAAGGGCTTTTCAAATATAGAATTTGAAAGCAAGCCACGTTTCTTTGTTGTCATTTTATTTTACCTCCAAATTTATGTGTGCAGGTGTAACTCCTGCGGAATTAATTGATATATTTATACTTCCAACCTCGGTTGCCTTTACTACTGCAAGACATCTTCCGCGATAGGAATTATAAAAACTATTACCAAAGGCGTCATCGGTCTTGTAAAGCGCGCTTCCTAAGCCAAGAAGCTTACCGCCCTCGACCGATACGTCAACTCTTTGTTCAATTTCGGGACGAAGCAATCCTTTGCCGTCCACAAACTCGATGGGAATATAGCAAAGCTCACCGACGGACAACTCGCTCTTTTCGGGGATAGCGGAAAGCTTGACTACGTCATCTCCCGAGAATAAGCTATGGGTTGAAATCACTCTTCCCACCTCGTCAAGAGCTTCTACTCTCAGTTCACCTTGCTCATAGGGGAGTTTGAAGATTGACTTGTAATCCTTGAGTTTCTTTGTGGCAATTTCCTTACCGTTAAGTGTAAGCCTTACCGAATGACCGTTTGCATATACCTCGACGGTTGCCGTTGTGCCTTCATAGCCAATCCAGTTCCAACTATCTATTGCATCGGTAAACTGCCAAGAGCCCTTGGACGGCTTTTCA
Organism: Eubacteriales bacterium; assembly: GCA_045644965.1. Lineage (GTDB taxonomy): Bacteria > Bacillota > Clostridia > Oscillospirales > CAG-272 > RGIG4608. The sequence goes on along the minus strand of JAZRHW010000028.1, from coordinate 952 downwards.
TCTGCGTGGTTAAGTGGTCGCACCGCAATATAGGGTATTTCACGAAGTCCCCATACTACCTGCATAAAGCCCATAGAGGCAAGCGGATTGCCTGTAATATCTATCATACCTTGATTTGCGAGCAGTGGAAGTCCCTTATATGAGTGATAAGTCCAACCCATACAGGCCTCACCGAGATAATCCCAAGCCGACCAAACGAAGTCACCAAAAAGTTGAGGATATTTCTTAACCCTCTCCCAGTTGTACGGTAAGTCCGCTGCCATAGTTTCAGCGCCCACCATAATTCTATCAGGGTATTTTTTAGCATCGTAATCGTATCTTGAAGATGCATAGTTAAGACCGAGAATATCGAGCCCGTTGGCAGCGCCCTTTGAAGCAACATCTCCCGGCTTGCCCGAGCTCATAAAGAACATCAGCTTGCCAAGCTTTTGAGTAAGTGCATTGAAGAACGCAGAACCCGTTTTCTTTTCCTTGTATTTTTTACCCTCAGGCAGTGGTTCAGGCTTGTAATTACCTTTGTCGCGATAAACTCCTATTCCGAGGTTTGTATAAACATTGAGAAGGACATTCACACCTGCCGTTACAGGTCGAGTATCGTCAAGCGAATGAACAAAATCAGTCATCTCACGGCAAAGCTCTGCACCCTTTTTCTCGGCAGTTTCAGTAACCTCATTACCTATTGAATACATAATAACAGACGGATGATTTTTCGCCGAGCGTACCATAGCTTCTATATCACTCCTCCAATCATTGTAAAACCATCTTGAATAATCGTGATAAGTCTTGGGGGTGTACCAACCGTCAAAGGTTTCGTTCATAACGTACATACCAAGCTTATCGCACGCGTCAAGCGTTATTTGTGATGCAGGATGGTGAGCAATTCTCACGGCGTTAAAGCCGTTTTCCTTAAGGATTTTAATTCTTCTCTCCTCTGCCTCTCTGTATTCGCGAG
>JAZRHW010000027.1:0-2472 GCA_045644965.1 Eubacteriales bacterium | reverse complement strand
CCCCTGCTCGCATATAGCACCACCCATGCTCGCATATAGCACCACCCATGCTCGCATATAGCACCACCCATGCTCGCATATAGCGGGGAAATAAATAAAACTATATCCAATATAACTATACCCATTTATCTATACTCATCTAACTACGTCCTGCGGACGAAGGAGAGATTTAGAAAAAGGTCTTTTAGAGAAGTATTTTTTGTTATCAATAAAGACAACTGATACTTGACAATTTTCCTATTTTATATTATAATACTAAACTGTAACCGCGCCGAACGGTCGCGCGATATGTTGCCGAAAGGTGTTATCGCGAGGAAAGTCCGGGCTTCACAGGGCGGAGTAGCTGATAACGTCAGCCGCAGGCGACTGCCGGGAAAGTGCAACAGAAATAAACCGCCTTCATATGAAGGTAAGGATGGAAAGGCGAGGTAAGAGCTCACCCGTTTCTATGGTAACATAGATCCGCTGTAAACCCTACTCGAAGCAACACCGCACGCAGATGTCGGCCCGACACATATCTGCAGGGTGGCACGGGGGAAACCCCGAAGCTTATCGGTGACGGTAAGCGAAGATAGATGACCGTTTAAGACAGAACCCGGCTTATAGACGCGATTACAAAATAAAGCTCCACTGCTATTGCCGTGGAGCTTTTTTTGAAAGAAGAAAGAATAAATAAAAAATAATAAAGAATAAAAAATGTAAAAAATCCTCTCGAGTGAGAGGATTTTTGTTATTTCTCAATAGCATACAAATTCAAATCCCACGCGGGAATGTATGGAAATCTTCTTAAATAAAGGGAATAGTCGGGGTTCAATTCCTTCACTAAGAGGGGCAGTGCAAACATGTCCTCGCTCCTGTGATATAGGGAAACAAGAAGCTTTGGTGAGTGTTCTTTTATCGTGTTTGCCGAGCCGAGAAGTGCCTCGCGCTCCGAGCCCTCAACGTCGTATTTTATGTAGTCAACACCCTTGCCACCGAGTACGGAGTCAACTGAAACAACGGGTACTTCCTTAATCTTTGAAACGATATTTCCTCGGGATACAATACCTGCATTTCGGTTTCCACTCGCGTCAAAAAGCAGGGTAGTGTTCTCGCACCAAGCGCCCGCGTTGACACAATTTATCTCAACATTTGTAACATTTTGGACATATTCCGTGAGTTTTCTGAAATTTCTCGCGTCGGGCTCAAGCGCGGTAGCTTTTTCAAGCTCGGGATTGTAGCAGAGCATCTCACGAATGGTGTCGCCGTTGTACGCGCCAAGGTCGAGATAGCTTTTGATGTTCTTGCAATCAATCAAATTTTCATAAACCTCTCGCTTGTCGCTCTCGCTTTCCCAAAGATATTTTATATCTCCCGTGAGCTTGTAGCAAATCACGTTTTTATAAATTCTCTTAGACTCCTCGTCCGCAAGGCTGTTGTAAACTTCTTCAAAGCGCTCACGGTTCTCCTCGAAAAATTCAATCGTGAAGAGTGTTTCACCGAACACGGGAACGTCGGGCGCATAGAGCTCACATTCCTCACCGACTTTTTTGAAAAGCGCCATAACGTCGGGAAGAGAAGATGCAAATGAGAGGAGAACAATCGGATTTTGCCCCTCATATTTTTCCTTCATAGCGGAGTAGGAAATGACAGTCTTGCCGTGGAAGGCGTGACCGCGCACGAATCCGTCGCTCGCAAAAAAGTCAGCAATTTCAACTCCGTATTTTTCACACACGGCGAGTATCTTGTCCGCGCCGTTGCCCATTCCGTACATAACGACGGGCCGCTCACTCTCGGGAAGATAGTGCCATAAGTCAGTTTTTATGTTAATGTTCATGTTATACCTCAAACAGTTGATTTAATAAATTATAACACAAAAATCAAAAAATAGCAATAATTTATTGACGGAAGGGTAGAAAAGTGTTAAAATTAAATAACAAATATAAAAAAGGAGAAAAACTATGAATTGCTTATTTTGTAAAATTATAAACGGAGAAATTCCTTCAAAGAAGGCGTTTGAAAACGAGAATATTTATGCGTTTTATGACATCGCGCCCCAGGCGCCCGTGCATATTTTGGTAATTCCCAAGGCGCACATTGAGAGCGTTGACGGCATTACGGCGGAGAACAGCGCAGTTGTTGCGGAGATTTTTGAGAACATTCCTCGCATCGCAAAAGAGGCGGGAATTGAAAACGGCTACCGCGTTATCTCCAACTGTGGTGATGACGCTTGTCAAACTGTACACCACCTTCATTTCCATATTATCGGCGGTGCAAAATTGTCCGACAAGATGGCTTAATTTCTAAAAAGACGGCTCGTTTGAGCCGTTTTTTGGTGCCGTCTTCTTAAATCGATAAACCAAAAACGGAAAAAATCTACAAAAATTTTCAAAAAACTCTTTACAAATGGAAAAAGATGTGCTATAATAATTCCACAAAAGGAAAATCTCGATTTTGAGAAAGGGGATTATTATGGATTACATTGATAGAATA
>JAZRHW010000026.1:0-2406 GCA_045644965.1 Eubacteriales bacterium | reverse complement strand
TCTCGTTGGAAAAAGTGCACTTGAGCAAATGTATGCCGCCTTCCCCGAGCTTATCCGAATGGAAGAAAAGCTCGCAACCCTCGAGGGAAAGATGGCTGCCGCCAACGATAGCGCGGAGCATATGAAGTTGAGCGAAGAGTATCACGATCTCTATACGCGCTACTCATCCCTCGGAGGTCTTGACTACAAGAGCCGCTGTGCCGGAATCCTTCTCAAAATGGGATTTGACGAGCGTGCACTCGCACTTGACGTGGACAAGCTTTCGGGCGGACAAAGAACACGTCTTGCCCTTTCCAAGCAGCTTTGCCGCGAACCCGATCTTTTGCTGCTCGACGAGCCGACCAACCACCTCGACATTGAAACTGTTCAGGTACTTGAAAATTACATAAAGAACTACAAAAAATGCGTTCTCATTATCTCGCATGACCGTTATTTCCTTGACCAAGTGACGAACAAAACACTTGCTATGGAATTTGGCGAGGCGAAGCTCTATGGTGGCAACTACACCGCTAGCATGAAGCAACGCGACATTGACCGCGAGATTGCCGAAAAGCACTATATAAATCAGCAGCGAGAAATCGCAAGGCAGGAGGCATATATCGCGCAGCAGCGCGCGTGGAACCGCGAGCGAAATATCATAGCTGCCGAAAGCCGTCAAAAGATGCTTGACAAAATGGTCAAGCTCGAGCGCCCCAAGGAAGCGCCAAAGCCCGTTGTAATCAAATTCCGCCAATCCATTCCCAGCGGAAATGAGGTTTTGAGAGTTGCAGGACTTTCCAAATCCTTTGGCGAGAAAAAGCTTTTTGAAAACATGGACTTTCTTATCCGAAAAGCCGAGCGAGTTTTCATCATTGGCAAGAATGGAAGCGGAAAATCCACCCTTATGAAGATGCTTGTTGGAGATATTGAACCCACAACGGGTATTATCGAGGCGGGATACAACGTTGAAATTGGATATTTCGACCAGCAAAACCAAAATCTCACCGAGTCGAATACGGTACTCGACGAGCTTTGGAATGCCTACCCCGAAAAGCGCGAATTTGATATTAGAAGTGCCCTGGCTCGCTTTAGATTTACCGCTGAGGATTGCGAAAAGAACGTATCAATGCTCTCGGGCGGTGAGCGCGCAAGACTCACACTTGCAAAGCTCATTCTCTCCCCCATGAACTTCTTGCTTCTCGACGAGCCGACCAACCACCTTGACATCATGTCACGCGAGGCGCTTGAAAGTGCCCTCGACGAGTTTGGCGGAACGATTCTTATCGTTTCACACGATAGATATCTTGTAAATAAGCTTGCCACGAGAATTATTGAAATTGATAATGACGCAACCACGGGCAAGGATTTCATTGACTACCCCGTGTTCACCGTTGGCAACGCGTTTGCCGAATTTTCAAATCATAAAGCGACGCACATAGTTGCTCCACTCTTTGCCGAAGCCGAGAAAGCTCCAACAGCACAAAAAGAGGACTATATGGCGCGCAAAAAGCAGGCATCCGACGCTCGCCGTGAGCAAAAGCGCATTGAAAACCTCAAAAAAGAGCAGGAAAAGATAGAAAAAGAGCTCGAACAAATCGAGATCGACCTCTTTGGTGAATCCGCAACGGACTACAAAAAAGCCGCCGAGCTCACCGCTAAAAAAGACGCCCTTGAGGAGCGCCTTATGGAAATTTATGAGGAATTAGAATAAAAAGGAACGGACAAGTCCGTTCCTTTTTTGATTTTTACACCATCAAGTTGTGTCCTCACCCTCGCACGTCACTTAGACCTTTCGCGCCACGCAATCTCGCCGTTTACGATTGTATATTTCACCGAAGAAGCTATCTCCAAGGGATTTCCGTCATATATAACAATGTCGGCATCCTTCCCTTCCTTCAAGCTGCCCAGACGATTATCCACTCTGCAAATTCGTGCGGCATCAATCGTTATCGCTCGCAACGCGCCCCACTCATTCATACCTTCCTTTACGGCAAGCCCTGCACAAAGCGGCAGATATTGAATTCCCGACACGGGATGATCCGTCGTCAAAGCTACGGTAACTCCCGCTTTTTGCAATATCCCCGGGGTCTTAAAATCCGAATTGCTCACCTCATCCTTACTTCTCGATGCGAGAGAGGGCCCAACGATAGCAGGATATCCGCTTTGCGCAATCTCATCAGCGATTAGATGCCCCTCGGTACAGTGATCCAACGTCAGCCCAAGCTCAAATTCTTTTGCTATACGTATGGCGGTGAAAATATCGTCAGCGCGATGAACATGCGCCTTTAGTGGTATCTTTTTCTCAAATAAATCCCGATAACATTCCATGCAAAAATCCCCTCCCGCGCCATTACTGTTACCAAAATACTGCCTTGCACGAGTCAGTTCTTCCCTGATAAGTGATGCAATACCCATACGGGTGGAGGG
>JAZRHW010000025.1:0-1845 GCA_045644965.1 Eubacteriales bacterium | reverse complement strand
CGGTATCGTGGACGTTTATGCTCCAGGTGGATTTTATATTGATACCGACGGTGAGAGAATACGTGCCGACCTTCCTGTAAGAATTGAATTTTTCGGTGATGAAATTGACCGAATGGGACTTTTCTCCATTGAGACGCAGAGAATGTTAGAAGGTGTTGAGTGTATCGAGCTTCCACCCGCGCGTGAAATTTTGGCGGATACTGAAAAAATAGCTAAAATTCGCGAGGCGGTAAGCGAGCATCTTCGCGCGTCTAAAAATCCCGATGCCTTCGTTGAAATGAGTGGCGAGATAAATGCTATCGACGGGCTTTCGGGCGAGGGTGGCTCTCTAAAATTTATCGACAAATATATAACTCTCGTCTATCCTGAGAGATGCTCACTCCTTGACTACTTTACCGAGCGCACCTGCGTTATCGTAAAGGGCACAAATGCGATTAATGAGCGCATAAGAGGCGCACAGTGGCACGAAAATCAGGTGATCGAGGAATTGCTTGAGGGTGGAACTATTGCCGCAAAATATACGGATTATTCCAAGCCCGCAGCGCATTACGAACTGTTTTGCGATAGAAACGTAACACTCCGCACCGACTCCATAACACAGGGACTTTCGGGCAAGAATACAAGCGGAATTTTCCATTTTAGAAGCAAGCAAACCGTATCCTATGACGAAAAAACAGACCTTTTATTTGAGGATATAGAGCAATATATCGCAAGCGGATTTTCAGTGGCAGTGCTTTGCGAAAATGAGGTTTTTGCAAAGAATATCGCAGGACTTCTTTCGGAGAGAGAAATTGAAACCTCGATAGAATCCGACGAAATAAAGCCAAAGAGCGTAGGGCTCTATTGGAAAAACCAATTCCGTGGCTACGAACTCACAAGCGCGCGAGTTGCAATTCTTTCCACTGATAGAGAGGGAAGGAACGGAGGTATAAACTCCGTTTCCAAGTCAATGCGCCGTAAAAAGAAGAAGAGTAATACCCAGGCTATTTTCTCGTACAATGACCTTGAGGTGGGCGACTACGTTGTTCATGAGGCATACGGTATCGGACGTTACGCAGGAATAGAAAACCTCGTGCAAGACGGTGTTGGACATGATTATATCACTATTCAGTACGCGGGTAGTGATAAACTGTTTTTGCCCGTTGAAAAGCTTGATATGGTGTCAAAATATATCGGAGCACACTCGGATGATGGACTTGTCAAGCTCTCGCGATTTGGCGGTGCGGAATGGGGAAGAACCAAAGCTAAGGCAAAGGCGGCTGTCAAGGAGATGGCAAAGGAGCTTATCGACCTTTATGCGCGCAGAATGAGAACAACCGGCTTTGCATTCCCACGAGATGACGATTTCCAACGCGATTTCGAGGCGGCATTTGAATATGACGAGACCGATGCTCAAATTGAAGCTATCAACGATATCAAGAGCGATATGATGCAGAGTATGCCCATGGACCGCCTTCTTTGCGGTGACGTTGGCTTCGGTAAGACCGAGGTAGCATTCCGTGCGGCATATAAAGCGGTGCTTGGTGGTAAGCAGGTGGCAATTCTTGTTCCCACCACAATTCTCGCACTCCAACACTATCAAACCGCACTCTCCCGATTCCGTGCTTTCGGTGTAAATGTCGACATGATATCTCGCTTTAAGACCGCAAAGCAGCAGGGAGTAACCAAACGAAAATTAAAGCGCGGCGAGATAGATATTATTATTGGCACTCACCGCATCATCTCCAATGATATAGAATTTAATAATCTCGGACTTCTTATTGTTGACGAGGAGCAAAGATTTGGAGTTGCCCAAAAGGAAAAGCTCAAAAAGATTGCGGGCAATATCGACGTGCTTAGCCTCTC
>JAZRHW010000024.1:0-2859 GCA_045644965.1 Eubacteriales bacterium | reverse complement strand
CTAAAAAATTCAACACTTGTCAGCTTTGGCACTGATTTTCTTGTCAAAAATCCAACAATTAGAGCTGAAGCAACTGCTATTGCCCACAAAATCCACCCGTCAGCCACGCTTCCGAGCACCAAGGGACCTACAAATCCGGTCAAAAAAGATAGTGAGGGCAGGGATGAAAGTGCGATTATTCGCTCGCAATCAGTTTTATCTATTTTGCCGCTTTTATATAGCGATAGTGCGCCGCCCACCGAGGTGGTATATCCGCCGATAAGCCCCAAAAACAGTGGAGCGGCGGAGTCTTTTTTTATTCCCAAAATTTTGGCGACAACACCCGAGAGGGGTCTTGTAAAATACTCCACGGAACCGCTTTCCACGGCAATTTCCGAGGCCACCATAAGCGGAAAAAGAGAAGGAATTAACAGGTGTCCGCACTTTTTGAGTGCCTCTATGACCGCGTCACTCGCCACTATCGGATTTTTCAAAAAAAGTGCAAGCAAAAAGAGTGTAAATAGGCAAAAAAAGATACTGTTTATACTCATTTTTCTTTCTCTCGACGTGCCGAAAGTCATTTTATACCACTCGCTTTCATAAATTATACTGAATTATATAAAAGGGAGCGAGGAAATATGAAAAAAAGAAACAAAATTGGCGAGCGTATCAGACACACGCTTGAGCTTGACGAGGTAATTGACCCGCGGGATAGAATTGAGCTTCGCGGACTCCGTGAGTTGACGGTGAACGGCTGCGCGAGGATACTTTTTTACAGCGAAAGTGAAATAAAATTATCTTTGAAGGAATACGTTCTTACAATTAAGGGTGAGGAGCTTTACTGCGCTTCGTTTTACAACGGTGCCGTGCGTGTGGACGGACAAATTTCGGCACTTAATTTTGAAGGAAGAACGAGGGAAAATAAAGATGGGAAATAGTGGATTTTTTGGTTTTTTGCTTGGATATTGCACACTTAGTATGCCTCGGGAATTTTGCGAGGTATTTTTAAATTTATGCCACCGCTACGGATTTTCTTATTATGATATCAAAATTGATGATGAGAAGAAAAAAGTATTTGTAAACGTGCCACTGCACGAGCGAAAAAATATACTCACTGCCTGCCGTGTGCGAAAAATCAAGGTTAAAATTGAGGGGAATTATGGAACTCCCATATGGTTGGGAAGCTTAAAAAACAGGTGGGGAATAGCAATAGGACTAATGATGTCCGTCTCCCTTTTTTTCTTGGCGCAAAACGTCATTTGGAGAGTTGACGTTATCGGCAACGAGCGACTTGACACCGCGCGCGGAATTTCGTCCCTCGCGGAAAACGGGCTTTCGGTTGGTGCTTGGATTCCGTCGATAAATGCGGACTCCGTTGAGCAACGAGTTATGATACGGGATGACGGAATTTCGTGGATGAGTGTGAATATAATCGGAACTGTCGCGCGAGTGGAAATACGCGAGAGCATTGACACCGAGTATAGCGAGAAAAATACGCGCCCTGCAAATCTTGTTTCAAGCTTTGACGCGCAAATTGTGGGAACGGAAATTTATACGGGATTTAGGTGCGTTAAGGATGGCGATTTCGTGCGCCGTGGTGAGATTTTGGCCAGTGGAATTTACGAGAGTACCAAAGCCCCCATTCGCTACACGCGCGCCTCGGGTGTGGTTTGGGGCAAGGTTTCGCACACTATTGAGGTCGAAATTCCCCTCGTTCAGGCACGAAAAGTGCCAACGGGCGAGAAAATTACGAAAAAAACATTGAATTTTTTCGGAAAATCAATAAAACTTTTTGTAAACTATAGAAATTTGCCTATAAGTTGTGATATAATAAACTATGTATATATATTTAATCCGTTCTCGCTGGGCGAGTTACCCATCTCGATTTCGGTGGATGAATACTATCCATACGAGATGCGGGATATCGAAATAAGTGAGGACGAGGCAATTGAGTTGGCATACGAGCTTCTCGCGACAAAAATTGCCGAGGAGTTGCCCGACGCGCAAGTGTTGAAAAAATCAATTCAAGGCGAAATTGTTGACGGCAAATACGTCCTCACCTGCCACCTCACCGCCATTTGCAATATCGCAAGGCAGGTGGAGTTTGAGGTGTTGAAATAGGCAATCTACACTAAATATGAGGTAAAAATGAGTCAGGTAATTATTAACGTTGAAAGTAATGAAATAACGAGCAGGGTGTTCGGGTGTTTTGATTCGAATATCAAGGCGATAGAGCGCGCGTTTGACGTGCGCATATCGAACCGTCGTGCTACCGAGGGTGATGCCATCGTCATTGACGGGCACGAGGGCGAGGTGGCACTTGCATCAAGAGTAATAAATCATCTTGTAACCCTCGCGCAAAACGGCTCGGAGATAACGGAGCAGGGAGTTGACTATGCGATTAGCATGGTTGGCGAGGGCGACGGTGAGGCGCTGAGTGCGAGCTTTGGCGACGATTGCATTTTTGTAACAAGCAAGGGCAAGCCGATAAAGGCTAAGACCGTTGGACAAAAGCAATACGTTGATGCGATAAAGAAAAACACGATAGTTTTTGGTATTGGCCCTGCAGGAACGGGTAAAACTTATCTTGCGGTAGCAATGGCCGTTAAGGCGCTCAGAGACAAGCAGGTTTCAAGAATTATTCTCACTCGTCCTGCCATTGAAGCCGGTGAAAAGCTCGGCTTTTTGCCGGGCGACCTTCAAAGCAAGATAGACCCCTACCTTCGTCCGCTATATGACGCGCTCTATGATATGATGGGCGTTGAAAATTATCAAAGCAAGATGGAAAAGCAAATTATAGAGATTGCTCCCCTTGCGTATATGAGAGGACGAACCCTTGATGACTCCTTCATCATTCTCGACGAGGCGCAAAATGCGACT
>JAZRHW010000023.1:0-2792 GCA_045644965.1 Eubacteriales bacterium | reverse complement strand
TTGAAGGCACTTGGTGCGAAAAATGGTTCGATTGGTGTGATTTTTGGGCTTCAGGTGGCGCTGATTGCAATTTTGACCTGCATTTTGGCGACTGCGGGGTACTATTTCTTTATTGACCTAGCCAATGACGTGCTTATTGAGTCGCTGATGCGACTTGCTCCGCAAAGCATTGTGCTTGATCTTGATTTTTTGACCTTCCAAAGCGACATTGCGCTCACTAACTGCGCTTTGATTGCGATTTTGACGGTTATTTCGGTCATTGTTCCATTTATTAAAATTAGGTTTATCGAGCCCGTTAAGATCATCAAATCAAAGGAATAACTATTATGGCGAGTTCTTGCAACTCGCCTTTTTTATTGTTTCGCGGTAGAGGGAAAGGGTTTCGCGCGCCATTTGGTCGGCGGAGAAATATTTAGCTACTATTTCACAAGAGAGGCACAAAAGCCGCGCTTTTTCGGTCTCGGGCAGGGAGTAAAAGTGCGAAATTTCACCAAACAGTTCATCCGCGGTGCAAATCGGGTGCGCGCGGCAGGTGAAATTTGTTTTGATGGCGGCAGGGAGCTTACTTTCGTCCAGCAGTCCGAGGTAGCCCTCGTTGCCGAGCAAGATTATGGGTGAGCCACAGGACATTGCCTCAAGTGCGGCACGGGAGACGCCAACAAAAAGGGTATTCTCATCATAAAAATCGGTGGGGCGGGGTTGTGAACCGAGGAGTGAAATCAACTCTCGGTTGAGTTTTTGGTTGGCTTTTTGAGCCATTGAGGCGATTTGGGGGTATTCAGTGCCGCCACCGATAATATTAATTTGTATTTGGGGATATTTTTCGGCTAGTTTGGGCGCAATTTCACAAATGAGGTATGCGCCAAGGGATGAGTCGCCATCAAGGCGGCTGGTGAAGATTATTTTTTTCATTTTTTTGTTTCCCAAGGTTTGATTTATTGGCAAGCCAGTATACATATTATTTATCATTTTGGGTGCATTTAATTATTTGATATTGAAATATATTAGAAATAGTGTTATAATAATAAAAAAAGCCGGAGGTTGTTTATGTTAGAATACAAATTGACAGTCGACGAAGAAAGAAAAATACAAACGGTAGTCGTTTTTTTATTGTACTTTAAAAAGATGCTGATCGGCATTGCAGGCGCAATTGCAGCTTTGATTTTTGCCATTATCGGACTCTCCGAGGGCGCAGGATTTTACTTTTTGGCATTGCTTTCACTCATTCCGGTGGGGTATTCGGGTTACGTGTTTGTAACAAAGCTCAGACAACGCACTCTGGCAAATGCAAGGTTATATCGAAAGCATTCAACCAAGGTTTTCAATTTCACCTTAACCGAGTCGGAGGGTATTATCCGCGATTTTTGTGTCGAAACGCGCTATAGCTCCGAAACTAAGAGAAAAGAAATTGATCGCGTTATTAAAATAGGAAATTTTGTGTACGTTACATATTTTTCCGGAGAAATTTCAGCATATCCCTACAAAAAGGAAATTATTGATTTTTTTGAAAAAGAGAGATAAAGATGGTTTTTATATTCGAACTTATTAAGGCGATATTTTTAGGAATAATCGAGGGCATCACGGAGTGGCTGCCCGTAAGCTCCACGGGGCACATCATTTTATTTGATGAGTTTTTCCCGTTGACCGTCGGAGCGCATATTCATCCCGATTTTGTGGGTGAATTTGTGGAAATGTTTGAGGTGGTAATCCAAATGGGCGCAATCATGGCGGTTGTGGTGCTATTTTGGGATAAGCTTTGGCCGTTTTCAAAACAGAAAAGCCCCGAAGAAAAGCGCGGTGTTTGGCAAACCTGGTTCAAGGTTTGTGTGGCGAGCGTGCCTGCGGCGGCAGTGGGTATTATTCTTGATAAGGTGATCGAAGAACTCACGGGCAAGGATATTGACGGTTGGCTCTACAATGGTGTGGTTGTTTCGCTGATGTTGATAATTTACGGCATGCTTTTCATTATTATTGAACGTTTTAATGCAAAAAAAGAGGCGAAGGTTACGGATATTTCGCAAATTTCGTACGTTCAGGCATTTTTGCTCGGTGTATTTCAAATGATGGCGATAATCCCCGGAACGAGCCGCTCGGGTGCGACAATTCTTGGCGCAATGCTCATTGGATTTTCGCGCACTTGTGGGGCGGAGTTCTCGTTTTTCATGGGAATTCCTGCGATGGTGGGCGGCTCGCTCATCAAGGCGCTCGGATTTTTCGATTTTGTGGGGGGAGATAACTCTCTCGGTGTGGCGCTTGACGTGCCGTTCGAGGCATGGATAATACTCGCCGTTTCGACGGTGGTTGCGTTCGCGGTGTCGATGATTTCCATCAAATTCTTGATGAATTTTGTTAAAAAGCATTCGTTTGCACCGTTTGGCATCTACCGAATCGTGCTTGGTGCGATCGTGTTGATTTATTTTATATTGAAATAGAAAATAGCAGGATTTTTTCCTGCTATTTTATTTTTATTCCGTTACGGATGATTTTGACGTTGCGAGGTGGGGTGGTGGAGTGCTTTAGCAGGTGGTGGGCGATGTCCTCGCTGACGCAGATGGTCTCGTCGCCCCAGGTGGAGAGGAGATTTTTGGGGAATTTCATTGAAAATAGCGCGTGGGCGGTGGTGACGAGGGGGATTTTGCGCTTTTTGCAAATTCCGCGCGCCAAAAGGGCGGTCATTCGCGTATGGGCGTGGATGATGTCAGGCTTTAGTTCGTCGGAATATCGGCTGATGAGCTTTTTGGCGCGGGAGAGGTTGACGGGATTGGGTGCGAAGTTGGAGTGCAGCGGTGGTA
>JAZRHW010000022.1:0-2223 GCA_045644965.1 Eubacteriales bacterium | reverse complement strand
AGATTTTTCTCTTTTGATGGAAAAGAGCTCGCAAAAACAATGATGCAACCGAGCGACATTCTACTCTCACTTTACAATGATTTGTGCGAATTTCAAGATGCAGTTCTCGCTGAAAAAACCAAGCGACGCGCATTCGATTTTGATGATATAAGACGATTTGCATATCACTTACTGACAAATTCGGATGGCTCGCCCAGTGATATTGCTCTTTCCTACAAGGAGCAATTTGACGAGATCTATATTGACGAATATCAAGACGTTGACTTTATGCAAGACCTGATATTCCGCTTGATTTCTAAAGAAAATAACCGATTCATGGTTGGCGATATCAAGCAAAGTATATACAGCTTCCGTGGTGCCGACCCCGACGTTTTTGCAGGCTATAAAAAGAGCTTTCCGCCCATTGCCGACGCGCAAGACTCGGAAAATGCCCTCATATTTATGTCCAACAACTTCCGTTGCGACGAGAACGTAATTGATTTCACAAATAAGATATTTGCATACCTCTTTGGTAACTGCGGTAAAAGCATAGAATACTCTCCCGACGACGATTTGATCTTTTCAAAGGTCGAAGAAGGTAGAACTCTTCCCTCACCCAAGGTTAACGTAACCGTGATTACTACGGAATCAAAATCCACTTCGGATGATTCCGATGACGAGGACGAAAGCGAAAACAGTGAAATAAATCCCGAGGCACTTTGGATAGCGCAGGAGATTAACCGCCTCATCAAATTTGAGAAAAAGGCGGATGACACTCCCATTGAGCCACGCGATATTGCGATACTGATGCGTTCTACAACACCCGCATCCGATATTACAAAAGCGCTGGAGCTTTACGAAATCCCATGTTCCGACAACTCGAAATACGATCTTTTTGAGACACCGGACGTGCTTCTCGCACTCTCACTTCTCTCAACAATCGATAATCCTCATAGGGATATTCCTCTCGCGGCAACGCTCTACTCACCCATTTTTGCCTACACCATGGACGAGCTTATCGAAATAAGAACGTCCGCCTCGGCTGAGCTTTCACTTTTTGAAGCACTGACAACATATTCGGGCGAAAACAAATCAATAAAAACCAAAAACAAGTTTTTCCTTGAAAAAATCACGGGATATAGAGATTTGGCAACGGGACTTCCCATCGACAAGCTACTAAATCACGTTTACCGCGACCTTTCAATGACCTCTTACGAGAGCGAGGGCAAGCAAAACCTCACTCGACTTTACGAGCTTGCAAGACGCTTTGAATCGGGATCGTTCAAGGGACTTAATAATTTCATTAGCTACATTAACGAGCTTATAGAAAATAAAAAAGTGCCGTCCCTCACTTACGAGGATGCGGACACAAATGCGGTTCAAATGATAACTGCGCACAAATCAAAGGGTCTTGAATTCCCCGTTTGCTTCATTTGCAACACTCAAAGCCCCTTTAATCTTGAAGACCTCAAGCCCAATTTGCTCTATCATCCTAATGCGGGAATTGCCCTAAAGCTCGCCGCCCTTGATGGCATGGCAAGAGTAAATACTCCAATTCGAGAGGCGATAGCGCTTGAGATTTCCAACTCTCAAATTGAGGAAGAAATGCGAATTCTCTACGTTGCTCTAACTAGAGCAAGGGAGAGACTCTACGTTACGGCACACACTAAGTCAAGGCTTGAAAAGCTTAATGAAAAAGCAAAACTTGCATCAAAATTTGCTGATGACTTCAGGGTTAAAAAATGCAAGAGCTGGCTCTCTATGATCCTTGCATCAATTTACCCCTTAGCAAGAGGAAAAAGCTATGATTTCTCAGCAACTGACCGAGAGGAAATTACAGTTTTCACCTCTTGTGAAAACTCAAATGAGCATGTGAACGAAGTGTGCGGAATCATCACCGAGGAGCAAATAAACTCCATCAAGAATCGCCTTGATTTCACATATCCGCGCGCATATCTCGGAAAGCTCCCCGCAAAGCTATCCGTGTCGAAACTCACACCAACTGTGCTTGATGATATGAATGATGATGCGGCAACACTCGAATCCTTTGACGAGGCAAAGATACTTGAAATCGAAGAATTTTTCGAAAACAAAGCAAAGACAACAAGTGCCGATAAGGGTACGGCAACACACCTGTTCTTGCAGTTCTGCGACTTTGAAAATGCGGAGAAAAACGGTGCTCGTGCAGAGCTTGACCGCCTTGTTGATAAACGATTTATCGCACCGCAGATTGCGGAGCTTATC
>JAZRHW010000021.1:0-2879 GCA_045644965.1 Eubacteriales bacterium | reverse complement strand
AATTTAGTAATAAAATACTTTAAAAGTTTTTCGGGGGTGCAGGGGGCGGCTTTTCAAAAAAGCCCCCTGCTATTCCAAAATAAACTATCTCCCCCATAAATCCCAATTTATTCATCAAAAAAGGACTCTTGCGAGTCCTTTGTTTTGAAAATTATTTCTTATTTTTCTTGAATTCCTTCATACCGTTTGTGCTACCGCCGTCAACGAGTACGTCAACACCTGCAAGGTAGCCGTTTCTTTCGTCCGCAACGGTTGCGAGAGCAAAGCCAAGTTCCTCGGGCTTACCCATTCTTTCTTCAGCGGACATGGGAATAAGCATTCCGCCGTCCTTTGCTTCGAGGTTGCCCATATCGGTTGCGATAAGTCCGGGGCTGAGTGAGCAAACACGGATGCCCTTTTTACCGTATTCGAATGCGCACTTCTGAGCATACCAAACTACGAAATTCTTGGAAAGGGAGTATGCAAAGCCACTTCTCTGGTAGTCGCCCTTTGCCATCATTGATTTTTTGATGATCTTCTTAATGAATTTTTCTTCGTCGGTGTCAGCAAGCTTATAGTCCTTCTTATTGATGATGAAAGAGGGAAGAATATAAGCGGAGTTGGAAGATACGTCAACGATAACGCTGCCGGGATTCATAACCTTGGAAAATTCTTCGTTGATGTAAACTGTGCCGAGCGCATTTACTCTTACGATTGTTTCGGGGTCGCTCATTGCAGGGGAAAGACCTGCGGAGTTGATAACGTTCTTGATTTCACCGAGGGACTGCGCAAAAGCAACGAGCTCCTTAACGCTTTCTCTCTTGGATGTATCACATGCCTTTGCATAAGCTGTGTAGCCGAGAGCTTCAAGCTCTGCAACTGCATTTTCAAGTTTCTTGAGTGTTCTGCCGGATATAACGATAATTTTATCCTTGGGCATGAATTTTGCAGCGGCAAGACCCATTCCGCTTCCGCCGCCTGTAATTACGCATACATTTGCCATAATTTTTTTGTTCTCCTTTTATAGTGAAATAATAATGTTCATAAAAACATCAATATTTTAACATAATTGTAAAAGAATGTCAATACTTATTTTTTTATCAGTTCCGAAAATGGAATTTTGATTAAAAAAGTAAAAAAACATAAAAAAATATTTCCGATTTGAGAAAAAATGTCTTGACAAGAGCAAAAAATGGGTGTATAATGAGCCCGTAAGTGAAAAAATATTCTTTTGGAGGATTTTGATATGGCAACTAAAAAGGTAGCGGTAGCTAAAACAGTACCGATTGATGATAAGGCGGCTCGTAAGAAGGCGCTCTCAACTGCTCTTGCTCAGCTTGAGCGCGATTTTGGTGCGGGCGCGGTTATGAAGCTCGGCGAAAACACAAGAATGGAAGTGCAGGCGGTTCACACAGGTTCTCTTGCGCTTGACTTTGCGCTCGGTATTGGTGGTGTTCCGAGAGGAAGAATTATTGAAATCTTTGGCCCTGAGTCCTCAGGTAAAACAACGGTTGCTCTTCACATTATTGCTGAGGTGCAAAAAGAGGGCGGAGAAGCGGCTTTTATTGACGCGGAGCATGCTCTTGACCCCGTTTATGCAAAGGCGCTTGGTGTAAATATAAATGAATTGCTCGTATCCCAGCCCGATTGCGGTGAGGATGCGCTTGAAATTACCGAGGCGCTCGTGCGCTCCGGTGCTATCGACGTAGTTGTAGTTGACTCGGTTGCTGCTCTTGTTCCTCGTCAGGAAATTGATGGCGATATGGGTGCTTCCATGGTGGGTGTGCAGGCTCGCCTTATGTCCCAGGCTATGAGAAAGCTCTCTGCGGTTATCTCAAAGAGCAATGCGGTAGTTATCTTTATCAACCAGCTTCGTGAAAAGGTTGGCGTTATGTACGGCAACCCCGAGACCACGCCCGGTGGCCGTGCGCTCAAGTTCTATTCTTCTGTTCGTATTGACGTTAGAAAGACCGAGCAGCTCAAGAACGGTGCGGACGTTTACGGAAACCGTGTTAAGTGCAAGATAGTTAAAGATAAGGTTGCTCCCCCCTTCAAGGTTGCGGAGTTTGATATTCTTTACGGAAAGGGAATTTCCAAGTCCAGCGAGCTTATCGATATGGGTATTACGCTCGGAATCATTAAGAAGAGTGGTTCTTGGTTCTCTTATGAGGGCGAAAGACTTGCTCAAGGCAAGGACAATGCGCGCAAGGTATTTGAAAGCAATCAGGCACTCATGGACGAGCTTGAGGCGAAGGTGCGTGCTATGGCTGACAAGCTTAGTGACAACAGTGATGAATTTGAGCTTGACGACGATGATGATTTTGAATCCTTCGAGCTTGAAACTCTCTCCGAAGATTAATATTATATAATGAAGATTGAAATAATTTCCGTCAATGCGCTCGGTGAGGGCGCAGAGATGCTTATTGGAGTTGCTATAACGGGCGACTCGGGTATGAGTGAAAAGCGAAAATTCTTGCTTTTCACGGAACAATACCTGGAGCTTGGGCTTTGTCGTGACGCGGTGATTGATGCGGATACTTTTGATAAGCTTGAAGAAATGTCCAAAAGATGCGTGGCGATGCGAAAGGGAAGTGACTTACTTGCCTATTCTTCTTCCTCGCGTGTGCGACTTGCTCAGCGCCTTAGACAAAAGGGAATTGATCGCGAAAGTGCCGAGGATGCTGCACGCAGGCTCGAAGAGCTTGGATTGATTGACGAGGAGGCGGATGTGGAGCGCCTTGTACAATCATGCCTTAAAAAGCTTTGGGGCAAAAAGAGGATCTATCGTGAGCTTTGTGCCAAGGGTTATGAACGCGAAATTATCGCAGGTGAGCTCGAGAAGGTGGATGAGGATACTCTTGTTGAAAACTGTGTTGCGCTTTTTCACAAAAAGCACAAGG
>JAZRHW010000020.1:0-2387 GCA_045644965.1 Eubacteriales bacterium | reverse complement strand
AGCATCAACTGTGATACCCTGGTAATTAACAAGAACACCGGATACAGATTCTTTGATCTGAGCAGAAAGTTCAGCAACAACCTGTTGCTTCTTTTCAAGTATTACTTTACTTGGCATTGTACTTTCCTCCTGTAAATTTAACGAATATAATAAAAAAATCCTTCCGAAAGGCATAGCACCCCAAGGAAAGACACACATTAATACATTATTAAAGTATAAAATCTTCCTCGGCAGGAGAGCTTTCGCCTTTACTGGAACCTGCTGTCTTTGGATAACACAAGTATTATATCACAAATTGTAGATTTGTCAATAGTTTTTTTGAAAATTATCAAAAGAAATTTTGCCCCAATGTCAAAACGCATTGGGGCATTGATTATATCAAGTTTTTTCTATAAACCCTGGTGTCTTCTCCCTCGACGTCCTTTGCATTTATGAAAAATTCATAGCCGAATTTTTCATAGAGCCCGACGTGATTGGTAGAAATGTGAACCGCTTTTGCTCCGTCACTCTTGGCAACCTCTTCAGCGTAGGATAGAAGCAATCCCGACAATCTCTTTCCTCTATATTCGGGAAAGGTATATACCCAGCCCACCCAAGGAGTGAGGTCGGTGGGTTGCACGTCATCATACTTTGCAAGGGTGCAAAAGGAAACGAGACGGTCTTCGTCAACGAGAAGAAGCACTCGAGCGCCCTCGCCAACGAGCTCATCAAGTTTATTCTCCTTCAATAAATAATGAAGGTAATGTGCGGCATCCCAATTGCTTTTTGCAATTTCATTGAGCCAGTGTTCTTTGTTATCAACTTCAAAATATTGTAATACTTTCATTATTATTTGTTAACAAATTCTTCGTAGATTGCTCTAACAGTTTTTTCGTAATCTTCTTCATATACCGCGATAATGATATTAAGCTCGCTTGAACCCTGGTCGATCATTCTCACGTTAACTCCTGCGACACTTACTGCAGCAAAAATGCGTGCAGCGGTACCTTTGGACTCCTTCATTCCTCGTCCAACGACCGCGATAAGAGCGAGGTGGGTGTCAACACTGATATTGTCCGCTTCCGTTACTCTATGAAGCTCGGGTATGAACTCGTCGATACTTTCATTGAGCTCCGCGGTGCTAACTACAGGACACATTGTGTCAATGCCCGAAGGGAGATGCTCGCAGTGGATACTGTACTTATCAAGAAGTTGGAAAACTCTTGTAGCAAGACCGAAATGGCTACCCATTTGGTTCTTTTCAATATTAATAACGGAAAATCCCTTTTTACCTGCAACACCCGTGATGATTTGATCACTTTCGTAGTTGTGCATATTGGGTACGATAAGTGTGCCGGGATCCTCGGGATGGTTTGTGTTTCTGATATTTATCGTGATTCCTTCCTTTTGAACGGGGAAAATAGAATCCTCGTGAAGCACGCCCGCACCCATATACGAAAGCTCACGGAGCTCACGGTAGGTGATAACCGAAATGGGTTGGGGATTCGGAACTATTTTGGGATCAGCCATAAGGAAGCCCGAAACGTCCGTCCAGTTTTCATAAAGATCGGCGCAAGCAGCACGTGCAACTATTGAGCCCGTAATATCCGAGCCGCCTCGGGAGAAGGTCTTTATAGTACCGTTTGGCATAGAACCGTAGAATCCGGGAATGACCGCATATGTGTGCTGGGAGAGCTCTTCTTTCATGGCTTCATTGGTTTTTTCTTCATCGAAAGTGCCGTTTTCCTTGAAAAACACCACGTTCTCCGCGTCGATAAAGTCAAATTGAAGATATTTCGCGAGAATCAAGCTGTTAAGATATTCACCACGGCTCGCAGCAAAATCTCTACCGGAACGAAGCATCATTGCATTTTTGATATATTCAAGCTCGCCCGAGATGTCAAAGCTTATACCAAGCTCCGAGATGATGCTCGTGTATCTGTCAATAATTTTTTTATAGTATTCAGTTATATCCTCACGGTTCTTTATCATATTATAGCAGGTATAGAACATATCCGTAACCTTTTCGTCGGTTGAATATCTCTTACCCGGAGCACTCGCTACAACGTAACGGCGAGTGGGATCAGCCTTCACAATGTCGGCAACGCGTCTAAAATGCTCTGCATCGGCAAGGGACGAGCCGCCAAATTTCATCACCTTTATTTCCATCGTAAAAAGTCCTTTCAAAATGAAAATCAATAACAATATATGTCGAAAAAAGTATAAAAGTTAAATAATCACACCTATTGTAGCACAAAAAGTGTTTCTTGTAAATAAAAATATTAAAAATTGCCCACACTTTGACAATATTTGCCTCATAATGAAACTATAATTGAATAAGAAACGAAAAAGGAGTTAAAAATGGTAGTTTACGGGGATTTGCTGTTTATGATAAATTTCAGTATGGA
>JAZRHW010000019.1:0-2263 GCA_045644965.1 Eubacteriales bacterium | reverse complement strand
CTTTCTTTCTTCTGCAATCTCTGCCTTTTCAGCATCGAGAATTGCATTTTGTTCCTTCTTGTATTTTCTGAACAGGCGGATAACGTCAATACCGTTCATTACTATAAGCACAAGAAATGGAACAAGAATACACCAGATATACCCGGGTGTGGATTTCAAAAATGCGAAGAACGTTCCCACTCCCGGAAGTTTGCCCGCATAAACGCCCAAAATATATTCGGGCTTTACAAGCGCTTCATCGTTCGTGTCGGTGTTCGTACCGTAAGTAACAAAGCCGATAAGGTTACCGTCTTTGTCAGTTTTTACTTCGCGAATCATATGCGTTACGGTTTCACCGTAGCTCACCTGATTCGTAGACATAAAGGATATGATATCCCCTGCCTTGAGTTCCGATGGCTTTGTTATTTCCTTTACGAAAATAATGTCGCCCGCATCAAAATGAACTGTGAGATGCGCGTTCAACTCCGACTCACTCATTGAGTCCGTTTGAACGATGTAGAACTTGTAACCAAAAATGTCTCTATCGTTTTTATCAAGTGTTGTCACTGATACGACCGTAAATATCATTATGCACGCGGTGAATATAAATAAAATCACCGTGAACACTTTTGAAATTGCGTTTAGAACATTTTTGAATGTGTTTTTAGTCGCCATATAAGCTGCCTCCTTACTTTATCTCAACGTTTCCCTGTACTGCATAAACTGTTATGCCAATACCAGAATATTCTTTGCCTTGGAACTCATTCCCTGCAGATTCCTTCATTCGTATTACCAAGAAATATTTTTCACTCACTTGATCGGGAGCAAAATCCTCAACTACGAATGATTTGATTTGCTTTGCATCGTTGAGATTGTTAGGATCTTTCGTTATCCAAAGCTCAAAGGCGTCCTCAAATGCTTGCATATTTTCTTTTTCGTCATTACTGATGTATACACGGAAATTAATAGATACCGTTCCAGTATTTATGACGCGGAAGCTCTGTGTGTAGATAGTTGCGCCGGGCTCAAAATATACTACGTGATTTTCATCCTTGTCATCGTCACCGTTAAGATCAAATT
Source organism: Eubacteriales bacterium (assembly GCA_045644965.1). Classification (GTDB taxonomy): domain Bacteria; phylum Bacillota; class Clostridia; order Oscillospirales; family CAG-272; genus RGIG4608. The sequence continues at coordinate 1,204 of JAZRHW010000019.1, read as the reverse complement.
CAAGAACACGTCCAACGAGCGAGTCTCCGTTGTCATCAATGATTCCAACTTCAACCTGACCGCTCGCCACGTTCACGCCAATCTTTCCGTCATCACCATTAGTGAAGAGCGCCCATGTGACTCCTACCATAGAGATTAGGCAGAGTAGAATTATAAATGCAGGCAAAATTATCTTTTGCACTGTTCGTTTATTCTGTTCTTCAAGTGACTCGAACATACTTTTACTCCACCACCTCCTATCAAACGTCGTCAAAATATGTAAGTCCTTGTGGCATATAAATGCCAATTGTGTTTTTCTCCATCCCATTCACTCTCGGAGGTGAGAGTGAATTTGAATGGATGAAAAAATTTTACCCACTCACGCGTAGCGATTCCACGCAAGCGAATTGTGATTACTGTGCGTTGCCCTGAACTGCCTCTACTGTATAAGCGAATGTGCAAGTCTTGTTCTGGTATTCATTACCAGCGGACTCAGGAAGAGTAACACTTACGTTAACGATAATGTCCTGAGCACCGGGTTCCAAAGGCTGGTAATCAGAAATAACTGCATTGCCGTTGCCATCAACTACATGTGTAATTGTGTTGAAAGTAACTTTAAGACCACTCCAAAGACCGTTGTCCTGTGTAACGGAGAGAAGTGTTCTGATATCTACGGATACATTACTGTTGTTATGGATGCGAAGATCGAATGTAACAACATCACCGGGAACCATGTTTACAACTGTAAACTCGTTAGTTGCGGGATCGTAGTTAAGAACTGTACCATCTACGTTGCTTCCAAGTGTGGAAGAAAGCTGGAAATTCTCTGCTGTAGCAACAACGTCTACTGTAGCTGCCTGAACTGCTACGTTAACTTTGCTTTCGCTTGTGAAAAGGGCAAATGTTGATCCTGCGATAAGGCAAAGGCAAAGAGCGATTGTCAAAATCGAGGACAAGATAACTTTCTTTTTCATCATTTTTTCACCTTTCAAATTTTACTTACTAGGCTTGTTGGATTACGAAACGTGAGCCAAGCCAAAATTCACGCTCCGTTTTTACTGTGGATTTACTGCGCGTCGGTTGCTTGGGTTGCTTTAACAACAATGTCAAATACAACTCCCTCGCCCTGCGCCCAGTCGTTATCCATATTCTCGTCCTGATAGTCGCGGTCATCAAGGAATTCAACTCTGATAGTAAACTCCTCGCCTACCTCTCCCTTCAAGAG
>JAZRHW010000018.1:0-3444 GCA_045644965.1 Eubacteriales bacterium | reverse complement strand
CACGCGGGATTTGTTATAAATCGCGGCGGTGCGACCGCAAGCGATATCAAACAATTGGTTGATTACATACAAAAGACAGTAAAAGAAAAATTCAACGTTTCGCTTGAATGTGAGATCGAATTTGTGGAGTAAACATGACTTTTTCTGAAAATATAAAGAGAGAATTTATAGAGCAGATACCGGGAAAGACCTGCTGCAGGCGAGCTTTGGCCTACGGTATGCTTTTTGATGCAAATGCCGAGGGAGACAGGGTGTTTATTGATTTGGCGGATGCGGATTATGCAGAATTTTACAAATCCGTGTTTGAACGTCAGTTTTCAAAGGTCGTGACGGTTTCTTCCGTTAAAAAGGCGGGCAGGGAGCATTACAGAGTGGAGTTTATATTCGGATCTGTTGCCAAAAGGATTTCCGCGCTCGATAAGGATGACGCGGCTATGAAGGATTATATTGAATTCAAGTGCAATTTCTGTAGAATGAATTTTTTGCGCGGTATCTTTCTTTCACGCGGAACTTTGACGTTTTCTGCGGGCAACAATCATCTTGAATACAGAATACAGCATCCCGGCAGGGCAAAGCTTTACGCGGAATTTTTAACTGCGTGCGGAATTGCGCCCAAGATAATCAACCGCAAGGGAGCCGTGGGGCTTTACTACAAAAAGGCGGACAGAATTGAGGATATTTTAAATCTTTTGCAGGCAAACAACGCGTTTTTTGAGGTGATGAACCGCCGTATCGAGCGCGATATAATTATGCAGGAGAACCGCGCGGTAAACTGCGAGTCCGTTAACATTATGAAGAGTGTTGCGACTGCACAAAAGCAGCTTCGCGCTATCGAGATAATACAAAACGCGGGCTTGCTTGACAAGATAGGGCACGAGCTGACCGAGAGCGCAAGGCTTAGGCTTGAGCATCACTCGTCATCCCTCTCGGAGCTTGCCGCTATGCACGAGCCGCCGATAACCAAATCGACATTAAACAACCGCTTTGCCAAGATTATGAAAATGGCGGAGAATATTGCAAGCAAGAAATAGAGAATTGAAGCTATAATACAAGGGTTTGATTCCATATTTGCAGAGTTTGGAGCATCAATCTTTTGATACCAAATCTTATTAGCCGCTTTTCTTTGAGGAAAGAAGCGCAAAGAAAAGCTAACAAAAGAAACGCTGAATGCGCTCAAGCCGCGCGGCTCTGCTACGCGCAGGGCGGTCGCTTTTGAAAAAGCGACGCAAAACAACCCATGGGTTGTGCCAATTACGTGCTCTATAAGCCATACAAAAAAGCGCACAACAGTACAGGACTATTATGCGCATAAATTTGAAAAATAATTCAATTTTCGGGGTTGGGATTGAGCAAATTATAGAGTTTTGGAATTGCGGGCGAAAAGTCGCAATATTTATCGATAATTTGACCAAAAAACTTGATGAGCACGGAGTTAAGAAACGCAGCGATAACCGTAAGCGGACCAAGAATATCAATATAAAATCCGCCAAGAAGTGCGAACATCAAGACAATTGTGATAAAGAGCATTGAAGCATCAAAAATGAGCTTCATCTTGCTAACTTCAATGTTTTTTGCCTCGGCAACCTCTTTAACAAAAATCTCGTAGGCTGACGGGGGAATATAGGTTCGGAGCATGAGCGCGATGGCAAAACCGGTAATAAGAGTGCCGATTGCAGCAACCACGATTCTTGAGATGATAGTAACGGGGACAATGGGGGACAAGAGGGAATTTACAATGTCAAAGCACGCACCGTAGAAAAGAATATTGCAAATAGTGGCGATAAATTTCCCCTTGAATTTTCCGATAAGAACGCAACAAAGTGCGAGCAGGAGTCCCTGAATAATGTACTCGCAAACACCCACGGACAAAAATCCGATTTTTCTGTTAAGAATAAATGCAGGAGCGATAATTGACGAGAGACCGAAGGCACTTTTGGAAACAAGGCAGTTGCCTATGGCACACAAAATATTGCCCACCACCCATGATGCCTCACCGATTTTAGTTATTTTTTTCATTTATTATTTCCAATCTTTTTTTATTTATCTGTTAAGCACAATATTATATCACGTTTCGAGCAAAATTGCAAGTATTTTAAAAAAATAGGGTTGAAGATATAAAAACGGCTACCCAAACTTAGGTAGCCGTTAGCTTTTTAATTTTTAAGTCTAACTTCAAGCGCATCAAGCTCTGCGTGGAGTTCATTCGGAACTCTTTCGCCCACTTGGGCATAGAATTTTTTGATGTTTTCCACGTCCCGAAGCCAGGATGACACGTCAACGTGAAGAAGCTCCTCAACGGTCTCGCGCGTCACGTCCTCAATCTCCTCGATACAAATATCCTCGGGATGGGGAAGATAACCGATAGCACTCTCTCTTGCGGAAATTTTATTGTCGCAACGGTTCAAAATCCACTCGATAACGCGCATATTTTCTCCAAATCCGGGCCAAATGAAATTGCCCTCGTCGTCGGTTCTAAACCAGTTGACGTGGAAGATTTTCGGGGGATTGGGAATGAGCTTACCCATAGCCAACCAGTGCGCGAAATAGTCGCCCATATCGTAGCCAACGAAGGGACGCATTGCCATGGGGTCGCGTCTTACAACTCCTACCTCGCCCGAGGCTGCCGCGGTGGTTTCGCTCGCCATAATTGAGCCGACGAACGTACCGTTTTGCCAAGAGGTGGACTGATAAACTAGGGGTGCGGTCTTTGCACGTCTACCGCCGAAAATAATAGCGGAAATCGGCACGCCCGCAGGGTTGTTGAACTCACCCGAGAGGCAGGGGCAGTTTTGCGCCTTTGCGGTAAATCGGGAATTGGGATGTGCTCCGCAAGTCGACTTGTCATTTTTGTCATATTTTCTAAAATCCCAAGGATTTCCGCGCCAGTCGATAGCGTCCTCGGGGGGATTTTTATCAAGGCCCTCCCACCAAACGGTGTTCTCGCGAACATTATGGACTACGTTTGTAAAGATAGTGTCACGGAAAGTGGTGTGAAGCGCATTGGGATTTGTTTTTTCGTTAGTTCCGGGAGCAACACCGAAGAATCCGTTTTCGGGGTTCACTGCCCAAAGTCGACCGTCCTCGCCCACGCGAAGCCACGCGATATCGTCGCCAACACAATGTACCTTGTAACCCTTTTTTCGATAGAATTCGGGTGGAATGAGCATTGCGAGATTGGTTTTTCCACAAGCGGAGGGGAATGCCGCGCAAACGTATTTTGTCTCACCGTCGGAGTATTCAACACCGAGAATGAGCATATGCTCCGCCATCCAATTTTCTTTTCTTCCGAGATATGAGGCAATGCGGAGTGCAAAGCACTTTTTGCCGAGCAAAACATTTCCACCGTAACCCGAATTAACACTCCAAATAGTGTTTTCCTCGGGGAAATGAACGATATATCTGTTCTCCTCGTCCAGCTCAGCGCGAGCGTGGAGACCCTTGATG
>JAZRHW010000017.1:0-2677 GCA_045644965.1 Eubacteriales bacterium | reverse complement strand
TGCGAAAATTATTGCAGGAATATATCAACCTACGGGCGGTCAAATTCTTTTTGACGGAGAGGATATCACAAATATGTCCATCACCGACCGCGCGAAAAAGGGAATAAGCTTTGCTTTCCAGCAGCCTGTTCGCTTTAAGGGGCTTACAGTTAAGGATCTTATTACACTTGCTGCGGGCAAGCCCATCAGCGTTGCAGAGGCTTGTAATTACCTCGCTGAAGTGGGACTTTGCGCTCGCGACTACATTAATCGTGAGGTGAATGCATCTCTTTCCGGCGGCGAGCTCAAGAGAATTGAAATTGCGCTCATTATTGCGCGCTCAACAAAGCTCTCCGTATTTGACGAGCCCGAGGCGGGAATCGACCTTTGGAGCTTTAACAATCTCATTAAGGTGTTTGAGAGAATGCACGAAAAGACACACGGCTCAATTCTTATCATCTCCCATCAGGAGAGAATTTTGAATATTGCCGATAGAATTATTGTAATTGCCGACGGTGAAATCCGTGAGAGTGGTACGAAGGACGAGATTATGCCTTCAGTGCTTGGCTCCGGTGCGCCCTGCGCGGTTCTTACTGAAAACATATAAGGAGGCGCCCATGGATCAGATTAAAAAGAATTTGCTTATGCAGGTTGCCGACCTTCACACAGTTCCCGAAGGAGCATACAATATCCGTGAAAACGGTGCGGCGGCAGGTAGAAAAACCACCGCTAACATTGACATTGTTTCAAAGACGGACAAGCCCGGTATCGACATTATCGTAAAGCCCGGCACGAAAAATGAAAGCATTCATATTCCCGTTATCATCAGTGAAAGCGGCCTTAAGGATATGGTTTACAACGATTTCTATATCGGAGAGGGTGCGGACGTAACCATTATTGCAGGTTGTGGAATTCACAACTGTGGTGATCAGGACTCCGCGCATGACGGTATCCACTCCTTCCACGTTGGCAAGGACGCGCGCGTTCGCTACGTTGAGCGCCACTACGGTGAGGAAGAGGGAACGGGTGAGAATATTATGAACCCGACCACAATTATTGAGATTGACGAGGGTGGCTATCTTGAGATGGAGACCACTCAAATTAAGGGAATTGACTCCACTATCCGTGACACTAGCGCGGTTGTTGGTAAGGGCGCGACTCTTATTGTTAAGGAAAAGATTATGACACACGGCAAGCAGCACGCTGAAACTAATTTCAACGTTGATCTTAATGGAGAGGGTGCTAGCACCAACGTTATTTCACGTTCCGTTGCTAAGGATAATTCCACTCAAACATTCTTGTCTAAAATCAATGGTAATGCGGAGTGCTACGGACACACCGAGTGCGATGCTATCATTATGGACAACGCGAGTGTGCGTGCAATCCCTGAGATTACCGCAAACGATATAAATGCGTCCCTTATTCATGAGGCGGCTATCGGTAAAATTGCGGGTGAGCAGCTCATTAAACTCATGACTCTCGGCCTTACCGAGCAGGAAGCTGAGGAGCAAATCGTAAACGGATTTTTGAAGTAAAGATTTATAGCGGGCGATTTACGAATCGCCCGTATCCATCCCGGGAAAAAGAAAGGAAAATCAAAATGTCAAAACTTATCGGTAATGCAATAGTAGGACAGTCCGGTGGACCTACCGCGGCAATAAATGCAACACTTGCGGGAGTGGTGCGCGGAGTGCTTGAAAACGTTCACGATGGCACAATACCCACTCTTTACGGAATGAGAAACGGTGTTGAGGGACTTCTTTCCGAGGATATTGTGAACCTCTCGGAGTTCTTCTCTGATGCGGAGAAAATCTCTATTTTGGAGCAAACTCCTGCGGCAGCGCTCGGCTCTTGCCGTAAAAAGCTTCCAAAAATCAGCGAAGGCAGAGAAACTTACGAAAGATTGATTGAAATTTTCAAAAAGTACGATATAAGATACTTCTTCTATATTGGCGGCAACGATTCTATGGATACCGTAGCCAAGCTCTCCGAGTATACCAAGGAGTGCGACTATGAAATGCGTGTAATCGGTGTGCCCAAGACCATTGACAACGACCTTGTCGGCACTGACCACACTCCCGGATTTGCGTCAGCGGCGAAGTATATCGCAACAACTATTTCCGAGTGTATCCGCGACTGTGCGGTTTATACCACAAAGGCGGTTACCATTATTGAAATAATGGGACGCGACGCGGGTTGGCTCACTGCGTCCTCTGGTATTGCTAAGGCATTTGGCGGGGACGAGCCCGACCTTATTTATCTTCCTGAAAGAGCGTTTAGTAAGGAAGAATATTTTGAGGATTTGAGAAAAATCCTTGATAAAAAGCCCAACGTTGTAGTTGCGGTAAGCGAGGGCATTCGCTTTGCCGACGGCACGTACGTTTGCGAGGGCTTTGGAATTGCTTCCACTGACGTTTTCGGACACAAGCAGCTTTCGGGCACGGGCAAGGCGCTTGAGGTTGCAACAAAGGCAGAGCTTGGTTGCAAGGTGCGTTCAGTTGAACTCAACATTGTACAAAGATGCGCGGGCCATATCGTGTCAAGAACTGACATTGAAGAAAGTGTTCTCGTTGGCAAGAGCGCCGTTAAGGCAGCAAGCGAGGGTGTAACACGTCAAATGATGACCATTGAAAGAGTTAGCACCGAGCCCTACACAGTTGAGATTTCACACCGCGAAGTGAGTGAAATTGCTAATAAG
>JAZRHW010000016.1:0-2631 GCA_045644965.1 Eubacteriales bacterium | reverse complement strand
CTTGAAACACTTGATGGACTCAACACACGTCCCACAAGTGAGAGAAGCAAGGAAGCGGTGTTTTCCGCCCTTCAGTTTGAAATAGCGGACAGGGTGGTGCTTGACCTTTTTGCAGGCTCGGGACAAATGGGACTTGAGGCGGCAAGCAGGGGAGCTGCGCGAGTTTATCTCGTTGACAAAAGCAGGGAAGCGTTTAAGATAATCACAGGGAATATTGAAAAAACACGTCTTGGCAATACTTGTGTTGCACACAACGAGGATTCGCTGACCTTTTTGAAGAGATATAGCGGTGAAAAATTCGGTATAGTATTTCTCGACCCGCCCTATGCAACAAATCTTATAGGCGAGGCACTTAAAATCATTCTGGAGCGTGATTTGCTCACGGAAGATGGAATTTTAGTGTGCGAAAGTGATAGATTTGATATTTTAGACCTTGAAATTTCAAAAAAGTGTGATATAATCAAGACTATGAAGCACGGAGTGGCGCATATTTCCGTATTAAAAATTGCCACGGAGGAATTATGAGAATTGCAATAGTGCCGGGCAGCTTTGACCCCATGACACTTGGACATGTTAATATCGTTGAGCGAGCATCCAAGCTTTTTGACAAGGTTATCGTTGCCGTAATGATAAATAATAAGAAAAAATATATGTTTAGTCCCGAGGAGAGAACCGAGATGGCGCGTCTCTCTTGCTCGCATATTGAAAATGTGGAAGTCATTTTTGATGACGGAATGCTCGCCGAGCTTGCGCGTCGCATTGGCGCTTGCGCTATAGTTAAGGGCCTGCGCGACGAAAAGGATTATCTCTATGAATTTGAGATGGCACAGTATAACTCCCGTGTAAATCCCAATGTCGAGACAGTGTTTTTGCCTTGTGAGGAGGGAGCGCACGATATTAGCTCCACCGCGGTTCGCAGACGTCTTGAATGCGGTGAGGACATCTCCGACGTGGTTTCAACAAAAGCGGTAGATTTTTTAAAGAGCCTTGTAGGATAACAATAATAGAATAAATTGAGTTGTTCGCTCATATATTTAACCGAAGGATACATTTTTGGAGGTTTATATATGAGCGAACGTTCTATTTATAGTGATATTGCTAAGAGGACGGGCGGGGATGTCTACATAGGCGTAGTCGGACCCGTGCGAAGCGGAAAGTCGACTTTTATCAAGCGATTTATGGAAGAGATGGTGCTCCCCGGTATACGCGAGGGCTATGCACGCGACAGAGCGCGTGATGAGCTTCCTCAAAGTGCGGGTGGGCGAACGGTAATGACCACCGAGCCGAAATTTATCCCCGACTCCGCGGCTGAGATAGAGCTTGGCGAGGGCGAGGTAATGCGCGTCAAAATGATTGATTGCGTGGGATATATCGTGCCCGAAGCGCTCGGCACAATAGAGGAGGGTCAACCTCGCATGGTTAGAACACCGTGGCAGGATGAGCCAATGCCATTTACGGAGGCGGCGGAGCTCGGTACTAAAAAGGTCATCACCGAGCATTCCACAATCGGTATGATGATATCCACCGACGGAACTATCGGTGAGATAGGCAGGGAGAGCTACGTTGATGCCGAGGAGCGCATAGTTAGGGAGCTTCAGGCGATTGGCAAGCCATTTGCACTGATACTCAATTCCGCAAATCCGAGCGACGCGAAAAGCATTGCTCTTGCATACGAGCTTGAGGAAAAATACGGCGCGCCCGTGGCGCTTGTTAACTGTCTGGAGCTTAATGCCGAGGATATCAAGAACATTTTGGGGATGGTGCTTTGCGAATTTCCCGTTGCGGAGATTAGAGTTAGTCTTCCCGATTGGATGGGAGCGCTCGAGGACACTCACGCGGTAAAGCGTTCCATTTGTGATGCGGTGTGCAAGTGTGCCGAGGGCATCTCAAAGATGGGGGATGTAAAGGACGGATTTTCAGCGCTCTCCGAAAACGAGTTCGTTGATAAATGCGCATTTGACGTTGTGGACTACGGTGTGGGCAGGGCACATCTTGGGGTTTTGTGCTCGTCGGAGCTATATTTTAAGGTGCTTAGCGAACTGACGGGATTTGAAATCTCGGGTGAGGAGCAGCTTGTGAGAATGCTTCGGGAGTACTCCGTTAAAAAGGGAGAATTCGATAGAGTTGCCGAGGCACTTGCCGAGGCGGAAGAAAAGGGATACGGCATAGTTATGCCCGACGTTACTTCTCTTCGACTCGAAGAGCCCGAGATAATCAAACGAGCAGGCGGTTACGGTGTCAAGCTTCGTGCCGCGGCGCAGTCGATTCATATGATACGCGCCAATATTGAAACGGAGATAAATCCGATCGTCGGCTCGGAAGCGCAAAGCGAGGATCTCGTCAAGTATTTGCTTGAGGAATTTGAGGAAGATCCGCAGCGAATTTGGGGCTCTAATATGTTCGGTAAGACTCTCTACGAGCTGATGAACGAGGGACTTCACACCAAGCTCGACCACATTCCCGAGGATTCCCGCGCAAAGCTCTCTGAAACTCTTGAACGCATCATCAATGAGGGCAGCGGCGGACTCATTTGCATTATTTTGTAACTTACTTTTTTCGAGAAAAAAGTAAGCAGTTACTTTTTTGAAAAAAAGTAACCAAAAAACTTTTATGGAGCTTCGCGATTCTCGC
>JAZRHW010000015.1:0-5905 GCA_045644965.1 Eubacteriales bacterium | reverse complement strand
GATAGAAACAACTCTCTTCCACGCGCATTCGGGATAGAAAGCTCCCTTTTTCTTCTTTTTCTTTTTGGGCTTTTCCACTTTGGCAGGTGTTTCTTCAACTACCGCAGCCACAGGTGTTTCTTCAGCCACTGTTTCAGTATTTTCTTCAACTATAGTTTCAGTGGTTTCGGAATTTTCAACAGTTTCATGCACTTCCTCAACCTCGGGAGCAGCTGCAACCTCAACTGCATTTGCAAGCTTCTCTGCCTTCTTTTCCTGATTCTTTTCAACAGCCTTAACCACAAAATAAATTATGATGTTAAGTACCAAACGTATTACAAAAAATACGATTATGAAGAATATCGGACTGATAATCGTGCTTGCAATAGCAACGATAAGTCCAATTGCGCTCTCAAATCCGGGGAGCAAAGCCACAAGGTTAAGTGCGCTTACTATTGATTCCAAGATGCCCTGAAAAACACCATTAATTTGCAACACAAGAGTAATGACAAATGCAATTACTACACCGGCAAGTCTAAGTGAATTTTTGAGAACCGACTTGGAGAGAGACTTTGATATTCCAAGTAAAATTGCTACAAGGAATAACGATAAAAGTATCCAACTGAAATCCATAAATTTTTTACCTCCGTTTTGGGTTTCAACTTACATAAAAATGATATCACATTAATTATTGAAATGCAAGTAAATATTTGAATATTAGTTAAATTTTATCAATTTAATGCGTTTTTTAATCTTAAATATCTCTTTCACCATTCGCGTAGCGTCCTTTACGAGATTAACCTTGGACTCGCGGTGATTGATTATCTTGGCCGGAAGCTCATAAATTTTGAGTCCCATCTTTTGCGCGATCAAAATAAGCTCCAAATCAAATGCAAAATTGTTGGTTTCGCAATAAGAGAAAATTCTTCGTCCAACGTCTCCATTAAAGCCTTTAAATCCGCATTGAGCGTCGGAAACTTTAATTCCGCCAAAAAGATTCAAAACCTTAAGATACGTTTTTGAGGCAAGCTTTCGAATGGGAGTGTATCCCTCATATCCTTCGGGATGCTTTGCACGGGAAGCAACCAGCAAATCGTGCTTACCATTCTCAAGCACGTCTACTCCCTCTTTTATTACGTCAAGACCGTATGCAAGATCGGCATCCGTGAAAAGGACAATTTCTCCGCTTGAAGCAAGAACTCCGTGGCGAACCGCACATCCCTTGCCTTGATTTTTATCATAACCGACAACTCTAACACAGGGTAAACTGAGTTCCTCAACGATTTGTGCACAATTGTCACGGCTTCCGTCATTGGCAAATATTATTTCAAAATCGGTACCGTAGTTTTCACTCATGTATTTATAGAGTGCTCTTGCAGTATCCGCAATAATTGCGCTTTCATTGTACATAGGTACTACAAGCGATATTCTCATTGTTCTTCATCCTTTCTATAAACGAAGATATCCACCTCGACCTCGGTTTTGAGTGAGGTGAGCGCAAGGAGCTTTTGCATGTCCCTCTCGCTTGTGCGATAGCTATACGGTGTCATAGAAAACAAGTTTCTTATCTGTTCAGCACTGTCAAGCTCAATCTCATATGCAAGTGTGTGTTTTTCGAGTAGTGCCATGTTTTTGGGCATATCCGCACGTTCTTCATTTGTATATACAGTATCGTAAATAGCTCGCTTTAATCCAAGCAAGTGATTTTTTCCTGAAGCAACTACAATCAGAATGCCACCCTTTTTCAACATACGCGCAAATTCACTCTCGGCGCATGGAGCAAAAATATTAGTGATGGCGTCAGCACCCCCGTCGGCAATCGGCAAATTATAAATGCCGCCAACGAAAAATGAAGCATTCTCTATTCCCTGCCTTTTTGCACTTTTGGCGCCCGAAATTATAGCTTCTTTGGAAAGGTCAAAGCCGTAAACAGTAGCGCCGCTCGAGCGCGCTATATTGTTGGTGTAATATCCCTCTCCGCAACCCGCGTCAACTATGCATTTATCCTCGTTCATCTTGCCGAGTATCTCACATATCTTATCCGAAATTGGCTTGTAATAACCGAGAGTCAAAAAGTCCGTTCTCGATCTAACAGCCTTTTTATCGTCACCGCCCGTGGCCTTGCCGGGACAAAGATTGGCATGACCTGCTGCGGAAATATCAAAGCAATGCTTTTTCTCTCCTCGGCAAAAATAACTTTTACCGTCCTTATATAACCCGCTTTTACAAACGGGGCATATCAATTTGTCGCGTGAATTCATCAATTGTCTCCAAATGTAAATTTATCCATTTCATTCTATACCCTATTTATGAACTTTTTTTGAACAAATTGTGTTTTTATAACTATTATTATAAATTCATATATTTTTTAATGTTTTTCAAAAAAAACGGTTGAGAAAAATCGAATTTTAGTTTATAATGATTGTGTATAACAATTTTTCAGGAGGGATACTATGCTCAATCATATCAAAAATGAACTAAATAAGCGCAATATTGAGCTTGTGTCATGCTTGCGACTTGACGAATGTAATATCAAACGCAAGTATCTTCTTGAAAGACATGGCATAGCGAGCGGCTCAGTTATTATTTTTGCAGTTCCCTATTTTTCGGAAAAGAGTTTAGAAAATCGCAATATTTCCGCCTATGCCGTGAGCCGTGATTATCACTTGTATTTTTCAATGCTTTTTGAGGAGATCATCACCGACCTGAGATCCAAATATCCCGAAAACCGTTTTGCAGGATTTACCGACCACTCCCCAATTGACGAGATAGATGCCGCGGCGCGTGCAGGACTTGGGGTTGTAGGAAAAAATCATCTTTTGATTACCGAGAAATATTCATCATTCGTTTTCCTCGGTGAAATCATAACGGATGCCGAGTTGACCTCATCCGCGGGAAAAATACAAATTTGTATAAATTGCGGAAAATGTATATCCGCTTGCCCCGTTGGCACAAATGTTGAGAACTGTCTTTCCGCACTCACACAAAAAAAGGGTGAGCTTACACCGGATGAGCAACAAATAATAAAAAATAGCGGTGTCGCATGGGGTTGCGACATTTGTCAAAGCATTTGCCCATACACGAAAATCGCAATACAAAACAAAACCATTTTTACAAATATAGATTTTTTCAAAAATAACCTTACCCCCAATTTGACTTGTGAGTTGGTTGATTCTATGACTGATGAAGAATTTTCCAAGCGCGCGTATTCTTGGCGAGGCAAGAACGTAATATTGAGAAATCTCAAAATACTTGAAGGAAAGGAGAAATAGCTATGGTACATTACATATACGGCCCCTCGGGCTCGGGCAAAACACACGCAATGCTCAAGTATCTCGAAAGTGACGTCAAATACGGCAAAAAGGCATTTTTTATCGTTCCCGAGCAGGAAACTGTGTCCGTTGAGCGCACAATTGTTTCGCTACTTCCCGCATCAGCACAGCTCAACGTTGAAGTGATGAATTTCTCCCGTCTTTGCAATAGCATATTCCGCACATTTGGCGGTATCTCCTACAATTTCGCCACTCCGGGACTCAAATCCCTCATAATGTGGAATACCCTTCGCGAGCTTGCTCCCATGCTTGAGGAATATAAAACAGGTGAGGTGAATGATTTTTCACTCACCAAGAAAATGATATCCGCAACAAGCGAGCTAAAGGCATACTGCGTATCCCCCGAAAAGCTTGACCTTGCAACATCTAAGCTTGATGTAAATTCTTCCCTTTACGGTAAATTGAGAGACATCTCGCTCATATACTCCGCCTATACTTCACAGCTTAATGAGTATTTTACGGATACTTCCGACGATATTTCAAAAGCTATAGAAATTTTGGGAAATCACAACTTTTTTGAAGGAGCAAACGTATATATCGATTCATTTGCAGGCTTTACAAAACAGGAATTTGAATTCATTTCTCAAATTGCAAAGCTTTGCAACGAGCTTTATATCTCGCTCCCGATTCCCACTCCAAACGATAATTCCATACACCTTGAAAGTTTAAGACAAACTGCGACCAAATTAAAGAAGCACTTGCAGGGTATTTCGTTTGACGAAACATATCTCACCGAAAATCACAGAACAAATTCAGCCGAGCTTCAGTATTTAGGAAAGAATATTTGGTGCTTTGACGCGCCCGCATTCACCGGCAATAATAGTGGCGCTATCTCTGCTTATCTTTGCGATACGCCCTACTCCGAGGCGGATTTGATTGCCAGCGAAATTTGCAAACACGTTCAAAATGGCTCCCGTTACGGAGAAATGGCTATCATTCTCCGCGATAGTGAAAAATATCGCGGTATACTCGACGTTGCGCTTGAAAAATACGGTATTCCGTATTTTATGAGCGAAAAAACCGACCTTATGACCAAGGTGCTCGCAAAATACATCTTCAGCGCACTCAAAATCAAGGAAACCAATTGGCGCGGAACTAATGTTATTGCACATCTCAAATCCGGTTTTTGCGACGTTGATCCATTTGACGCGGACATTTTTGAAGATTATGTAACCACTTGGAATATTAATGGCAATAAATTCCTTGGCGAGAAATGGACAATGAATCCCGACGGCTATTCCGCCAAGATGACGGGGCGTGGAGAAAAAATTCTCAAAACCGCAAACGAAATAAAATCGGCAATAGTTCCATCTCTAACCCTCTACTTTACGCGACTTGACGCTTCAAGCAACGTAAAGGAAATGTGTGGGGCAACTATTCAGTTTTTGAAGGATTCGGGCATAACCGAGAAGGTGAGAAATAATTGCTCACGTTATCTCGCCGCAGGAAACAAGAAAGCGGCGGACGAAGAGATGAAATTATACTCGCTCACCCTCAATATTCTCTACGATCTCGCAAACGTTTTCGGCGACAAGACATTTACCTTTGAAGAATTCTCCGCCGCGCTCTCCCTGATGTTTGCCGAGAGCAATATTGGCACAATTCCCACCTCTGCCGATGAAGTTATTGTGGGCTCTGCATCCATGCTACGAACTACAGGTGTTAAGCACGCCTTTATTATGGGGCTTAACGAGGGCGAGTTCCCCGCATCCGTAAAGAATAATGGTATCTTTACCGACAGTGATAAGGAGCTGCTCGAGGAGCTTGATATTTCCCTCTCCGCCGACACTAATACAAAAACGAGCGAGGAACTATTCTACGTATATAGAGCACTTTGTTCTCCGCGCGAGAAATTGACACTCACTTCCAGTGCGCTTACTTCCGACGGCTCTTCTCAAAGACAATCCCTTGTTTTTGAGCGCCTCAAAAAACTGTTCCCAATGATTCCTTGTACAAAGGAAAGCACTCTTTCACCCATGGACAAGGCGTGGAATATTGCATCCGTTAAGCAAATATATCCGAGGATTAAATCATACGAAAATTCACAAAGAATCAAAGAAATAATAACCGACGCCGAGGGTACGGATTCCTTTTCAAAAGGAATTGAGATACCTCTTTCACAAAAAAGATGCTCGGTGTCTCCGGAGCTTGTAAAGCAAATTCTCGGCGACCGTGTTTCACTCACGCAATCCCGACTTGAAAAGTACGTGCTTTGTGGCTTTGACTACTACTGCTCGTATGTACTCGGTCTTCGCGAGAGCAAAAAAGCGGTCTTCCAACTCAATGACATAGGCACGTTTATTCACTATATACTCGAAATGTTTATGAAGGAAATCAGTGCTGACGGAACTCTCAAGCTAACTCTTTCCGACGAGGAGATTGACGCAATCCTTAAGAAAACCGTACGCAACTATCTCTTTGAGTTTCTTGGAGAGGACTATGCAATTTCTAATAGAACCAAGCACCTCTTTATGCGCCTTAATAAGCTCTCGTTCATGATTGCCAAAAATCTTATAAACGAGTTCAAGTACAGCGATTTTTATCCCTCATTCTTTGAACTTAAAGTGGGCATGGGCGAGGACGGCATCAAAGCT
>JAZRHW010000014.1:0-6955 GCA_045644965.1 Eubacteriales bacterium | reverse complement strand
TGATGATTACGTAGCTTACTTAGCTCGTTGGAAGGCAGTACAAAGCGCATTCGGACACTCATCCGAGGATAGATCCTACGGCGCTTTCACAATCGAGCTTGACGGCAAGCTTTATATCCTTACATCCAAAAACTATATCGTTGAAGTTCCCGCAGCTCCCGGAGCGAACGCTACTGAAAAGGAAATCAGCGACTATAACAGCAACTACGGAAAGAGAATTTCTCCCGTAGCTGACCTCGTTCACTATATTGCAAGAAACTCTTCAAGCAATATGACGGAAAGCTCTTTGAAGAGCCTTCTTGGCGGATATACTTCTACAAATGCAGCTAGCAAAGAGCTTGCATTGATGATCGTAAATGAAGATTACTCAAAGCTTGATGCTGTAACCGTTGAAAAGATGCTTGCGGCAACAAACTTCAAGGATTGGACCGATGAGGAAAAAGCTAAAGACAGTGAGCTTTGCATTGATATTATCATGAACCTTCTCGATATGATGGAAATGCTTGGTTCCGGTGCGGATACAAGTGATATTACATCAATGCTTGGTCAATTTGAACTTCTTGGAGAAACAATGGACTATATGAGAGAAACAAGCTGCATTAGCGATCTTGCACCTCTCTTGCTCGAGGGACTTGTTTCCAACGAGATGTTCAGTCAGTATCTTCCTACTTACGTAGCATATGACTACAACGATCTCGTTGAATCCGGTCAGGTAACATATACAGAAATTATGAAAGACCTTGCGTCTACAGTTAAAACACTACTTCAAGGATTTGGAGGTGCGATTAAATAATGAAATTTTTAATTGGATTTGTAACATTTATACTTTGTGTCGCTATTCTTGCGTTTGGTGGATACCAAACAATTATGGAAAGCGATTTTGAAGAGATGGTGGAGAAAATTGAATCCGTAATGGAATCCACTCCCATTCTTCCTGAAAAGCCCGATGATAATAAGGGCGACGACAACAATGACGACGATAATGGCGGCGACATTGGTGGTGATATCGGCGGCAACATTGGCGGCGGTAACGTTGATGATGACGATGACGACGATGACGATAACACCGGTGACAAGCCCGGTGACAACACGGGTGATAACACCGGTAACAAGCCCGGCGACAACACAGGTGATAACACCGGTAACAAGCCCGGTGACAACACAGGTGATAACACCGGCAACAAGCCCGGCGACAATACAGGTGATAACACCGGCAACAAGCCCGGTGACAATACGGGTGACGACAACACTGGAGATGATGACACTTCAGATATAATTGATAACGTTTCCCAGGGATTCCAAAAGGATGATATTATGGATATGGTTACAAACCATAACACAGTTACATCCGATGCGAAGAAGGAAACTGTTTCCAACTCCATCACAAATAATCTTGATACAAGTACTGAGTCCGGTCAGCTTGCTGCTGATGCGGGTAGTGTTTTGACCGATCATCTCTTTGACAAGATGGACGAGATCAAGGAAGAGAACGAGGGTAAGAGTGAGGAAGAGAAGCAGGAAGCTGAAGAAAAGTTCGCTGAAGAGACCGCTTCAGGTATCAATAGTGCATTGAATATCGTAGGCTCCGCTGCTTCCGGTACTACAATAGAAACAGAAGATCTCAAGAATGACTTTGCTAACGTTCTTGAATCCGACGTTTGCGTAGACAGCTTGAACGAAATTACCGAGGACGAAGAAGTTAAGGAAAAGGTTCAAAACGTAACCGCGAACATGGACGAAGAGACTAAAAACGAATTGAAGCAGCAGGTACAGGATAAGATCAACGAAAATCCCGAAAAGGAAGAGGATTACAAGAAACTTGCCGAATCCCTTGGTATTCCGCTTGATTCCGTCCCCACCATTCCCGGTGGAAACACAGGTTCCGACAACGCAGGTTCCGACAACACAGGATCTGATGACACAGGATCTGATGACACAGGATCTGATGACACAGGCTCCGATGACACAGGCTCCGATGACACAGGATCCGATGACACAGGATCTGATGACACAGGCTCCGACAACACGGGTTCTGAAGGCTTCGTGCTTCCCGAGGGTATGACAATGGAACAGTTGATTCTTTTGCTTCCCGAGGGAGTAACTATCGAAGACGTTCTTTCCGGCAAGGTGGACATCAACGATTTGCTTCAAGGAAACTAATTAACCAATAAGGCAATACTAATTGACCCCAAAGAACCGAGAAAAATCTCGGTTCTTTTTTTGTGCTGAAAAATAATTGCTATAATTTATATAAAAATATAAAATATCCCTTGAAAAATCGTTTTGGTTGTGATACAATTAATTATCAATACCCAAAACACATTGGAGGAAAATATGGATTTCCAATCTATTTTACTGGCATTGTTCATAAGTGCGCTTATTTATAATGTGATTAAAGCGCTTTACAGACCGATGCTCGAGAACTTTTTGAGACTCTTGTGTATCCCGATTGCATTTATCATAACATATGTGATACAGGCACTCGGTATCTTTCAGTTGATTATCAACAGAGCTCTCTCAATATTTGAACTACAATCTTTACTTGGCGGGTTCGGGGATTTGTACGGATATATCTCCGCTACGATAACCACTTTTTTTGCCCCCCTCTTCTTTATCGGAATTTATTCCGTGTTGCGTTTCGTGCTCAATAAGTTGCACGTTAAGCTGATAATTAAATACATAAATTCAAGAAATAAAAAACGTGCTTTGCGCGATTTTAGAAATACCATAAGAGAAGAAAAGGAAAAAGCATTGGCTCGTGTTTGGGAATCCGAACAGAGAATAGATCAATATCGTGAAGACCACGATATGAATGAAGATGAATCATATGCCTATGACGATCTTCCTGATGAAGATGAGATTGAGGATATCGTTGAGAGAAAAGTTGGATTTGAAAAAATCAAGCTTACTTTCAAAGGATTCTTCTCAGAGGGCCCCGAAGAAAAGGCACTCTCCATTATTTGCGGTGCGGTTAGCGGTTTCCTTTCCTTGGGAATTATGCTTATGCCCTTCTTCTATGCTATGAATTTTGCAACCATCGTAACTGATGCAGCTGCTCAAACCGAGGCAGAGAACAGTAAGGTTTATAAGGTTATCCAGGTTGTAGATAAGTATATTATCACCCCCTATGAGGATACCTTTGTGGTAGAGCTTTACGACAGTATGGGTATGATTGACCTTATGGTAAATACGGTTCGAACAAGCGGATATTTCAAGTTGGATGATCAAAAGATATATCCTCATGACGTTAATAAGCACTTCACAAAATACGGAGTTAGAATTGCAATAGATGTCACTGATCTAACATCCAAGCACGAAACTCTTGGAGAGGATGTTCGTCAGTTTACCATGCACCCCTTGATGATTTCTATAATTACCGACGGTGTGGTGTACGTTCTCAATTCAGGCATGATTCAAGAGTATTTGCCTATGGATCCCGATTCGTCTAACCCTATGGCGTCTATTCCGGCTAAGCTGATCGGCTTCTACGTGGATGCCGAGGATCCTAAGACCGTTGTTAGAAATGACGTTGTGGCAATGGGAGACATGATGGTTGTTCTCGTTAAATCGGGAATAATCACCGATATAATGAGTCAAAATTTTGACATTACAACATTAACGCAATCTCCCGAGATGCTTACAGAGATGATCGGTGCCATGAGTGGACTTTCAGCATTTCCTACCGTTATGGAAAGCGTGTTTGAGATGGGTATTGATATGATGGCGGGATTCCTCCAAATTCCTGCTGACGACGAAACTGCATATATTAACTATAAGAATGATCTCTACGGAGCAATAATGGGCAATGACGGCGTGGCATACGATATGGCAGCGATCGAAAGATTCGTAAAATATGCCGCTACCGTTGACGATAAAATTTTGCGTATAAAGACTTATGAAAACGGAGATGATGCCAAGGCGGATAGAGCAGTGTTTGTTGCATATACTACTCATTGGTCGGCTCTTCAAAACACATTCTCTCACGCCGGCGAGGATACGAGCGCGGGTAATTTCACTATCGAAATTGACGGCGATACATACGTTCTTACCGACAAGCAGAAGGTCGTAAAGATAACGAATCCTTCCGAATATGCCGGTAAAATATCGCCCGTTTCTTCACTCATAAATTATCTCATACAAAATTCTGAAGAGGAATTTGCAAGTGAGGCTGAGATCTTTGAACTCATTGCTCTTTATCCTATGAGTGCGGATGATTACGCCGTTGCGCACAACTTTGTAAGCGGCGATGACTTCGTTTCCAAGGCAGTTACAATCGAAAAGCTTCATGCTTCAATGAACTTCGGCCCCGAATGGACGGGTGATGTCAGAAAAGCGGACTGCGAAAAATGCGTTGAAATAATCACGAGTCTTCTTGGGGTTATGGGTAATATGGGTCAGACACCCGCTGATGAGGGTACTGACGGTGCGTTGGCGATGATAGAAATGCTGCCCGCGCTCGGCAAGACCTTCGACCTTATGGCTGAAACAACCTGCCTTAAGGATCTTCCTCCTCAGCTTCTTGCAGGATTTTTGAATAACGATATGATGAGTTCCTTCATCCCTGCGAAATATGTTCATCAAATCAATGAGGAAGTTGTTAACAATCCCGACATCTCATACGAAACGTACTTGAGATCTTGGGTGGATACATTTAAGCTTCTTATTGGATTCGGAGGTGTGGTATAATGATTAAATTTTTACTTAATATATTGACTATACTTCTTTGCGGCTTCATTATTTTTATGGGCGGTTCAAAGGCTGTAAGCAACAGCATTCCTGTTTTTAGTAATATGATGGCGGAAATTCAGACAGTTCTTCAGGAGAAGCCTGTGATTCCTGATTCCGGTGACAACGGAGGAAGCTCCGGTAACGTTCCCGGCGGAGATGTTGAGGGTGATACGGGTGATGGTGATGAAAGCGGCGACTCCGTGATCGATCCCGAAAACCCATCGGATAAGCCTTCCGATAACCCTACTGACGAGCCCGGAACCACAACGAACACTACTGCAGATGCCATTAAGGGCATGATCGATAACTATAATGACGTAGTGGCAGGAACGACTCAAAATATGGTTTCTAACGCAATTACAAATATGATCCCCGATAGCAACGAAAACAAGGATGTTATCACTGATACCTTGGATACGTATTTCGACAATCTTTACACCGCCATTGAGGAGAAAAAAGCTGAAACTGATGAGATGGAGGATTCTGAGGCTGCAGAGCAGGCCAAGACCGAGTTTGCTGAGAAGGAATCCGCGGCTCTTAACGGAGTAATGAATATCGTTGGCGCAGCAGGCTCAAGCGAGGTGGACGAGGAAAAGATGACCGAGTCCGTTGACGCGATCCTTGACTCCACGGTTTGTCTTGAAACGATAACAACGACCATTACCGAGGACGAAAAGATGAAGGAGGACGTTAAGAACGCCACAGCAAATATGGACGAGGAGACAAAGGCGAATATCGAGAGTTCCATTCAGCAAAAGCTTGAGGAGAACCCCCAAAACGAGGAGCAGTATCAAAAGCTCGCAGAGCTTTTCGGTATTACACTCAACGGATTTAAGGTTCCTACTGAATAATCAATAAATACATTTTGAATTCCACCCCAAAATATAGGGGTGGAAATCTTTTTTTTGTGGCATATTTTGTGTTTATTTGTTATATTATGTAATAATGTATAAAAAATATTACAAAATTTGTGCAAATAGGCGAATTTTACTAAAAACGTCTCCTCGGTGTTGACTAAATCTTGGAAAAGGTTTATGATATTATATGTAATATAATAAATTGGGGATTTTGGGCTTTTCCAAAACTTCACTTATTATTTTATGGGCCAAAAATTATTTTTTTAAGGAGAACTATCATGACAAAACGTTTGAGAATTCTTGCGTTAGGTTTGATGATCGTTGTACTTCTTGCCACACTTTCCGGTTGTTCTGAGCAAATGGGCTCTATCAAGGACGCCATCATGGGAGTTAAGGACAAGGTAGTAGCGATTCTCACACCCTACCTTCCTGCTTGCGAGCACGAGGGTGGAGAAGCAACCTGTACAGAACAGGCAGTTTGTGATAAATGCGGCGAAGCATACGGTAACGTGCTTGGACACGACATCGTAGTTGACGCAGCAAAAGCACCTACTTGCACAGAGACAGGTCTTGCAGAGGGCAAACACTGCTCAAGATGTGACTATAAGTCCGGTGGAGAAGTTGTTGAAGCTCTTGGACACAAAGTAGTAGTTGATGCAGCAGTAGCAGCTACATGTACAAAGGCAGGTCTTACAGAAGGTAAGCATTGCTCCGTATGTGAAGAAGTACTCGTTGCTCAGACTGAAGCTCCCATTATCGCTCATACATATGATGAGGGTTGGGATGCAGATTGTAACGTATGCGGCACAGTACGCACATGTGCTCACGGCGGCGACAAGACAGTAGTAGCAGGAAAGGCTCCTACATGTACAGTAGCCGGTCTTACAGACGGTGAAAAGTGCGCTATCTGTGGCGATGTAACAAAGGCACAGGAAGTTATCGACGCTCTCGGCCACGATATGGCTGAAGCAACTTGCACAGCTCCCGCAACATGTAAGAGAGGCTGCGGCTACACAGTTGGCGCATCCAAGGGACATAGCTATGACAACGGCGTTGTAACAACAGCTCCCACATGCACAGACAAGGGTGTTAAGACATACACTTGCTCCGCTTGTGGCGATTCCTATACAGAGGAAGTTCCTGCAACAGGACATAGCTACGACGCAGGCGTTGTAACAACACCTCCCACATGTACAGACAAGGGTGTTAAGACATTTACTTGTTCTTGCGGTGACTCCTATACAGAGGACGTTAAGGCTACAGGACACTCTTATACTCCTGTTGTAACAGCTCCCACATGTACCGTTGACGGTTATATTACTTACACATGCTCTTGTGGAGATTCTTACACAACTCCCGGCACAGCTGCA
>JAZRHW010000013.1:0-8321 GCA_045644965.1 Eubacteriales bacterium | reverse complement strand
GCAATGTCCTTTAAGGTGTCCCATGCATAGATGAGGTTGTATCCGTCAACTATCACCATGCTTTCTTGCTTTACAAGTGCCTTCTTGTTGGTCTTAACCTTGCCTGCGGAGATGACCTTGGGCTCGCTGTACTTTTTACGGCGAATGGGGCCAAATTCTCGGAGCATCAATGCTTCAAGCTCATCATCGGAAAGGGAATACTTTCTTGCAAGCACCGTTGCCTTGGGAATAACCGATTGCACACAATCATTACTTGAAATATCAAGCTGAATGTGCTTTTTGGCATCTACGTCTTTCCAATTGACAACGTATCCTGCACCACCCTCGCAGAACACGGAGTGAGGCGGATTGCGAAGATCACCCTCGGGGTCATAACCAAACTTTTCAATAACCTCGCCTTCGTTGTGGCACTCGTCGTAGCCATCACTCACGCAGGTGAGCTTACCCTCGCCACGAGTGTAAGAAATAACCTCTGCAACGTAGTCATGTAGTGTTGCAACAGGTGCTCGACCGCAAATAACGGTAAAAGTTTCGGTGTTTTCTTCAATGGCGAATTCGGCATAACGCATTTGAAGGTCATTCATAGCTCTGCCAACCATTGGGGTAGGTATTTTGAGGCGGAATTTATAATATGGCTCAAGCAAAGTGCAACCGCCCTTCATAAGTCCGTGACGAACCGCGCGAAGAGTTGCTTGACGGAAATCACCGCCCTCGGTGTGTTTGAGATGCGCTTTGCCCGCTACAACGGTTATTTTAGTGTCGGTTAGGATTGAACCCGTAAGTGTGCCGCGATGGCTCTTTTCGTAGAGATGGGACAATATTAATCTTTGCCAGTTAGTAGCAAGCATATTTTCGGGAATTTGGGTATCAAATATAAGTCCCGTGCCTTTGGGTTGAGGTTCAAGCAGGAGCTGTACCTCGGCATAGTGACGAAGTGGCTCGAAATGTCCAACCCCCAACGCTTTTGATTTGATTTTTTCTTTGTAGAGTATTTTACCGATATCAAAAGAGCACTCGATTCCAAATCTCTCAAGAACCAAACGTTTGATTAGATCTATTTGAATTTCCCCCATCAAACGCGCTTCTATTTGGCGGAGCTCCTCATTCCAATAGAGATGAAGGGAAGGCTCTTCCTCTTCAAGCTCCTTTAACTTGGGAAAATATAAATTTGGATCGCATCCGTGAGGAAGAATAATTCTATATGACAAAACGGGTTCAAGTAGGGGGGCGCTCGAGTCGCTCTCCGCACCGAGTCCTTGACCTGCATATGTAGCACTGAGTCCAATAGCGGCACATATTTCTCCCGCACAAGACGAGTCAATTTGTTCAAATTTATCACCCGAATAAATTCGCAGCTGACTAATTTTTTCGGAAATTCTTTTGCCGTCAGTTGTAAGATAGGATACTTCATCTCTAGCAGAGAGAGTTCCACTAGTAATTTTCATATAAGTAAGTCGGGTGTTGCCGTTACGCGCTATTTTGTACACCTTCGCACCGAAACTTTTTCCTTCATAAACAGGGGATAATGTGTATTTGTCAAGGATTTTTAGAAGGAACTCGACACCATGTAACTTGAGTGCCGATCCAAAGGTGATGGGGAAGAGCTTTCTGTCACTGATGAGAGTAGCGATGTCATTATCATCAATTTCCTCACCCATTAAGTGAGATTCAAGAAAATCTTCATTGAGAAGAGCTAACTTTTCGTCAAGCTCCGCCTTGCTTTGAGTATCAAAAAATCCTACGCACTCGCCGGCGAGAATTGATGATATTTCCGCCTCTTGCTCATCCTTGGTCTTTATGGCAATATCGCTTTTGTTTACAAAAATGAACGTAGGAACACCGTAAAATTCAAGAAGATTCCAAAGAGTTCTCGTGTGATTTTGAACCCCGTCAGCGCCGCTTATTACAAGTATCGCGTAATCAAGAAGGGAGAGAACTCTTTCCGCCTCAGCGGAAAAATCCACGTGTCCCGGAGTGTCAAGGAGAATAAAATCGCACGCATCCGTTGAAAAACGCGCCTGCTTTGAAAAAATAGTGATTCCTCGCTCGCGCTCTACCGAGTTGGTATCAAGATAAGTGTTTTTGTGGTCAACTCGTCCGAGAGTTCTTATCTTGCCCGAAGTATAGAGTAATGCTTCGGATAGAGTGGTCTTGCCCGCATCAACATGCGCAAGTATACCTATAGTCAACTTCTTTTTCATCACGATTCTCCTTTCACAAAATATGCTTAATTATATCATAAAAAAGTATGTTTTTCAAGGTGATTGTGGCAAATTGCAACCAAAAGTAGCAAAAAAGCAATCAAAATATCTTGAAAATCAGTTGGCATTTTGTTATAATTATATTAGATAAACCGAAAGGAGCTTTGGTTATGAAAAATTTAAGAAGAGCAATATGGGGACTTATATTTGTTGCAGCGGCAGTAGTTATTGCGCTTAACTCATTCAATATTATTGATTTTAATATCTTTTTTGAAGGCTGGTGGACACTTTTTATAATAGTACCTTCGTTTATAGGGCTTATTACGGACAAAGACAAGGGCGGTTCGATCTTTGGTTTATGCCTTGGAATCTTCCTCCTGCTTTGTGCGCGCGACATTCTTGATTTTAATATCATATGGAAGCTCATTCTTCCCGCTATAATTGCGTATATCGGATTTAAATTGATCTTTTCTTCATTTAGAAAAAACAAAGCCGAGAAGATAATTAATAAAATTAAGGTTGAGGGCCGTGATCTTCAAAACGGAGTAGCAGTGTTCTGCGGTACTGAGTTGGATTTTGAAAATACGGTATTTGACGGAGCTGATCTTGTAGCCGTTTTCGGCGGCGTTGATTGCGATATTCGTCATGCAATCATCGACCGTGATTGTGTTATCAAGGTTTGCGCAGTATTTGGCGGAATAGATATCAAGGTTCCTGATGATGTAAAGGTTGTCAGCAATACAGCCTGCATTTTTGGTGGTGTAGATCTTCCTGGAAATAATGCGAATTATAGACATACCATCTACATTCAAGGCGTTTGTGTATTCGGTGGAATTGACGTAAAATGATTAAATTCCCCTATGAGCTTCGCAGGAGCAAACGCAGGACTATTTCCATTGAAATAAGCAGGGAAGCTAAAATAATTGTCCGAGCCCCTCTTAGAATGAGTGTTCGCGATATTGAAGCATTTCTTGATTCAAAGAGTGAGTGGATAAGCGCGCATCTTGAAAATGCTCGCCAAAGAATTGCGGATTTACCACCTAAGCTTACCACGGATGAGATTTCCGAGCTCAAAAAAAGAGCAAAAAAAGAAATACCCACCCGCGTGGATTTGTATGCCAAGCAAATGGGTGTTGAATATGGAAGAATTGCTTTTCGTGCTCAAAAAACGCGCTTTGGAAGTTGTTCTACCAAAAACAACCTCAATTTCAATATTGCTATAATGCTTATGCCAGAGGAGATAGTGGACTATGTTATAGTCCATGAGCTTGCGCACCTAAAACAAATGAATCACTCTAAAGCATTTTGGTGTGAGGTGGAGAGGGTATTACCCGATTATAAGCATAGACGTGATTGGCTAAAAGCCAACGGCATTAATTACATACAAAGAATATAAAGAAAAGGGAGTTCTTGCGAACTCCCTTATTAACTTGCGATTATTGGAATGCGTACGTAATAATTACGTTATTGCCGTTATCACTAGTATAGTTGATTGTAATTGAGTTTATAGCAGTTGCGTTATAGCGAACTGTTAATTGAGCATTTGTTACATCAAGCTCTTTTCCAAAAAACTCTGTTGTATTGATAATATCTGCTGTGAGTGAACCGGTATGAACTACTCCGTTAGCAAGTGCAGTGGAGGAGAAATTGAACGTAGGCACGAGATCAAGTGCGTTAAACTCCTCAACGGAGAGTGTTTTTTCAACAATTTCAAAATATTCGTCAGGAATATCATATCCATCACCATTGGAAGTAAATCCATTGAGACGAGCAGATTGGTAAAAATATGTTCCGTCGGGGCGGTAAGAGTAGCTGTCACTTGCAACATGAGAGTCGGGGGATGTTGTTCTTATTGTAATAGAGGAAACATCAGTAAGATTGCTTGCAAGTTCATTAAGAGTCTTATACTCTTGTTGTACATTCCCACCAAAGCAGGAGGAAAGGGAAAGAACTAAAATAAGAATTAAGCTAATTGCAATTATTGATCTTTTCATAATAACCTCCATGTCTTAGAAATATTTCTTGCCGAAAAGGCCGAAGTAAGCGAGTGAAAGTGAGGAAACGGTAACTGCTATAGCACCGAAGATCTTTGCATGTACGTAGTCTGTATCCTCGTTAACATCTTTAACGGTATCGTTGTAATCCTCAATTGCTGCTGTAAGAGTAGCGTATTGAGAGGATACGGATGATTTTTCACTCTCGGAGAGGTTGGAGTAAGCATTAAGCGCCTCGCAGATCTTATCGAAGAGAGCCTTGCCGTTAAGTCCGTTGAGTGATTCAACAGCTGTCTTGAATTCTTTGACTGCATTGCTGTCCTGAGTGTTGTCACCCTGGTTGCCGCCCTGACCGGGCTCAACGGTTGTTCCGTCAGCAAGGTAGATAGTGATGGAATCCCAGTACTGTGTATAACCGAGGTCATGCTCAAATCTGAAATATGTATATGTTTCAGCATCAGGAGTAATTGTGTATGTCTTTACGCCTGCTTCTGTAGACAACTTCACAGTGCATGTATAGTTATCAACTCCATTACCAAAGGAGTAGATTGCGCATTCAGGATTGCTGTGTGTTACATCCTTAGTAGAGGAGTAAACTAACTCAATTTTTACAATGGGAGAAGAGAAAGGTGTTGTATTCCAAAGAGAAGAGGTCTTGCCGTCTTTATCTCTTACCTGAATACCGTCACCATAGTTGCCGAGCTGAATCCATTCGAATCCAACGCCACCAACTGTAGCAGTTGCGGATGTGTAGCTCTGAGAAGTAAGGCCAAGAGAATTAACTGTCAACTCAACCTTGGATGATGTGTTGGGAGTTGTAGAACCGCTATTGCCGCCCTGGTTGCCACCCTGGTTATCGTCACCGGTGTTGCCACCCTGGTTGCCGCCCTGACCGGGATCAACGGTAGTTCCATCAGCAAGGTAGATAGTGATGGAATCCCAGTACATTGAGTAACCAAGATCATGCTCAAACTTGAAGTATGTATAAGTCTGCGCATCGGGAGTAATTGTGTATGTCTTTACACCTGAAGTTGTAGAAAGCTTAACTGTGGAGGTGTAATTGTTCACACCGTTACCGAATGAGAAAATTTCGCAATCGGGATTACTGTGTGTTATGTCCTTGCTTGAGGAGTAAACCAATTCAATTTTAGAAATGGGTGAAGAGAATGCGGTTGTATTCCAGAAGGATGATGTGTTACCATCCTTGTCTCTTACTTGGATGCCGTTACCATAGTTACCGAGCTGGATCCATTCAAAACCAACACCGCCAACTGTAGCGGAAGAGGATGTGTAGCTTTGAGAAGTAAGACCAAGAGAATCAACTGTCAACTCAACCTTGGATGATGTGTTGGGAGTTGTAGAACCGCTATTGCCGCCCTGGTTGCCACCCTGGTTATCGTTACCGGTGTTTCCGCTACCTGTGTTATCGTTACCACCTGTAGAACCGCCGGTGCTTCCTGTAATCTGACCGTCGCTTGCTTCGCCGGAGGGAGTCAACATATCCTCAGGAACGTCTTCACCGAAAAGAAGGAACGCAAACTCGGGATAGTCAACGAAAACGTTTCTTGTACCTGTAATAGCCTGCACGGAGTCGTTTCTGCCGAGCTCCCAAGTGTCAACGGGGTCTTCTTCCATCCAAAGAAGTAGAATGGGGAGGCTTTCAATAACACCACTTGAACCCCACATGTTGCTTGTGTTGCCCCAACGAACGTAAACGTAAAGACAAATTCTTGCAACGTCACCGCGAAGGTCGTATTTGCCGCCGCCTTCCTTGTTAGGATTGTAGAAGGAGCTTCCAGATCCGTATGCTTTGTTACCTCTTGAGGAGTTTTCGCTAACGGATGTGGGACGGAGCATCATAATATCGTTTTCACCGTTACCTGATGCATCGCCCTTACTGTTGGGCCATGTGTGCTCTCTATTCCAAGTGCTGCCGCCGTCCCAGTTGGGGCCAACCAATTTACCTGAATAGAAAGAAGAGATCTTTCCGTAGTTATCACCGGTGCAGTCCGTGTACATAAAAAGATCACGGGTAGCGCCATAAGAGGTTTCGTATGTCTGAGCACTCTTCATAATGCTTTGAAGCTTTTTGTACAAAGCACTGGAGGGGGCAGAAGACTGAGTACCGCCCGAAAGAGCAGCTAACTCATCAAAAGTAACGTCTGCATCCTCATAAAAGTCTTCAGCGTAGCTTGTAAGGAATGTAGCATCTTCATCTCGGATACCCCAGTTGTAGATGTACTTTCCGCTTTTTTTGTACTGAACGTCACTAGCTTCGTCATATCTGGGAGCTGCCTCGTGGACACTTGTGTCAACATCAATTGAGGGAACAACCGCAAATACGGTAACCAGTGAAGATTGCACGAGCATCATAAGCACGAGCAACAAGGTTAATAATTTTGTTGTGAATTTCATAGTGTTTCTCCTATTACACATATTTTGACATGATAATTGTATCACAATCCAGAAAAAAATTAAAGAGTATTTTTCATTTTTAGAGTTTTTTGTCTATTTTGACATAAAAAAGGCAAAAAGGGAGAAATTTGCAACAAAAAATTGTCAATATTATATATAATATTAAATTTTTGTTGAAATAGCGCGCAAACCGTGCTATAATTATTAAAATACTGTCAAGGAATTTGGCGGTATTATTGATTGGAAATACGAAATTGGAAGATAAATAATAAAAGGAGAAAAATTATGGAAAAGAAGCTTTACAAATCCAGCAAAAATAAGATGATCGACGGTGTTTGCGCAGGAATTGCGGAATACTTTAATATCGATCCCACACTTGTGCGTCTCGGCGCGGTGGCAATTTGCCTTGCAGGCGGTAGCGGTGTGCTTGCTTACATAATCGCGGCAATCGTAATGCCAAGAGATCCCAACTAAAGTTACAAGGAGAGTAAAAAATGTCGGAATTGTTATCCTCGCTTCCGTCTCTTGCGGTATGCATAATTGTTTGTTGCGCCAAAATAGTAGAAATCAGTATACAATCTCTTAAAACTTGCATGATGGTTAAGGGACAGAGATTAAAGGCAGCAGGCCTTGGGTTTGTAGAATGTATGATTTGGGGACTTGTAATTTCCACCATAATCAGTACTCTTGGCGATAATTATCTTTTGCTTGTTTTTTACTGCTTTGGTTATGCCGTTGGACTTTTCCTCGGCTCAACCATAGAGAGCAAAATTGCCATTGGAACCTCTAACCTTGAACTTATTGCCAATGATGAAAGCACCGAACTAATCACTACCTATCTCAAGGAGAAGAATATGGGTTATACAGTGCTTGACGGTCGCGGTTCTAAGGATAAAATGAATATGATATTCATTGTCCTTGCCCGTAAAGAAACTCCCAAGGTATTGAGGGATATACGCAAGGTATGCGACAATAAGGTATTTGTAGTAGCAAGCGAGGTTAGCAAGTACGCGGGCGGCTATGGAATGTTGAAATAAGACACGGAGAAAGTTATGAAATCAAAGGTATATTTTTCTAAAGAGATTACATCCGAAAAAGTGCTTGAGTTATATAAAATGCTCGGCAAAGAACTTAAGGGCAACGTTGCCGTAAAGGTACATTCGGGCGAAAAGGGAAATCAGAACTTTTTGCGTCCTGATTTTTGGGAAAACATCATCACTCACGTTGGTGGCACGGTTGTTGAGTGTAACACTGCCTATGCAGGCGAGAGAAACACTACGGAAAAGCATAAAAAGCTAATTGAATATCACGGTTGGAGCAAAAAATTCCCTGTGGAGATTCTTGATGCCGAGGGCCCCGATATCGAACTTGATATTCCTGAGGGCAAAGTAATTAGGAAGAATTATATCGGCAAGGAAACCGAAAAATATGATTCAATGCTCGTGCTTTCCCATTTTAAGGGACATCCCATGGGCGGTTATGGAGGCGCGATAAAGCAGCTTTCTATCGGCGTTGCTTCGTCTTACGGTAAAGCATATATTCACGGTGCGGGAGAGCCCAAAAAGATTTGGACAGCGGATCATGACCTCTTTCTTGAGTCCATGGCGGATGCCGCAAAGAGCGTAGTGGATTATTTTAACGGTGAGATACTCTATATCAACGTAATGAAGAACATGAGTGTGGACTGTGATTGTTGCGCAGTTGCCGAGGA
>JAZRHW010000012.1:0-1923 GCA_045644965.1 Eubacteriales bacterium | reverse complement strand
AGCCATACCGAGCGCAAAGGTGAAGAACTCGTCAAAAACAAGTCGGCGTTTTGCCTTTGCCACCGATTCGTAATCATTCGGATCGTGAATGGAACGAAGCGCAAACGGAAGTGTGCACAATTTATATCTTCTGCGAATATCGTCGGGAAGATAGTCACAAAGCTCGCTTGAGGTTGCGCTGAGCGCCGCTTGAACGTCCGCAGCCATCCTATTTTTAGAAATGCCTTCCGTGAGAGGATAAACGGGCACAAGGGGTTTGAGCTCCTCGCCCTCAATCACTATCTCATAGGAGGGAGAATTCATTTTATATCTTCTTCCAGCTCGCTCCACCTGACCGTAAAAGCGGAATGTAGCTCCGAGAGGAAATTTGTCGGCAAGATAGTTTTGATTATAGTAAGTAATCTCGCACGTGCCGCTCTCGTCAAAGGCAGTAAATTTGAGGAGTACCATGCCGCGTCTGATCATGGTTTTTTTAGGAACGGTTCCAATGACCAACTCTACGGAATTTTTGTCTCCCAAAACGCATTCCGAAAGTTGTTTCACGTCTCCGCGGTTCTCGTATGCGCGCGGAAAATGATACAACAAGTCGGATACCGTTGATATCCCCATTTTTTCGTATGCCTTGGCGCGCGCAGGGCCTATTCCCTGCAAAACCTTTACGGATGATTGACTAATACTCGGCATAATGGCTCCTTTCGTAAAAATTAATTAATAAAGTCCTTTTGCTTTCTTTTGATGTCTGCGGAATCGGGCTCCCTCACCCACGGATACGTTCTCATGGAAAATGTGTCGTTTTCTTGCTCAAAGCAAAGAATTAGGTGATTTTTGTCCGCAAAACTGCGAAATTTTTGTGTGTTTGACGAGGTTAGAATTATATCTCTATCGCAATATTTGCTTGAAAGCTCAAAGCTAAAGTCGCAATATACCCCGTTTTCATCATAATGGAGCGTGATGTTGGCAATTTTGCGCGCGGAATATTTACTCGCCACAAGCAAAAAAGTAATCGTGGATAAATAAAATGACGCGGGACATAATTTATTATATCCGTCAACGTCAACAAATGATCCGATACTGCACTCAATATCATAGTGGAATGAGTCGGAGATGTTTTGCGCCACCTCACGCATCCAAGACATGGTCTCCTCGGGAGAGCTCTCGTACCCATCAAACTCTGTTAAAGAGGTGTATAGTCTAAATATCCCACTCGCGAAGGCGCGCTGCTCGTTATTCAACTCGTCTCGGTCCACCGAAACCGCACAGGCCCTTTCTTCCTCGCTAAGAGCATTGAAATTCACTAGATCACGGCAGGTCGCAACCGCACCCAAAAACTCTTCGGGCGCAAGTTTGGGAATTGTTACGATAAGTAAACCAAACCGAGAATATAGTATTTTGTCAATCAGCACGTATCCCTCTTTGGAATTCATAAGCACCAGCGGACTGTGGTCAAATCCCCTTAAAATATCCTTTAATATGGCAAAATCGCGCGCAAAAAGTAGGTCTTGAATACTTTTGTATTGACAACTACTCGCTTGGGGATAGAGACTTGTTCCCTGCGCCGTGAAAATTAATACATCTTGGCTGTATATTGTTGAATGTTTGAATTTGTTTTTTAATAAATGAGTCATAATTGTTAAACTTCTGCGTATAATAAAGTAATGATATACTATTATTGTACCCTTTTTGGATAAAAAAGTCAATATTTTTTCTTAAAAGGGTGTTGACAAAAAGCAATTTGTGTGATATACTATTCAAGCAATTAAGAGTGGTCACAAAAGTGGCGATGCAAATTCCGCCGGGGTGGCGAAATTGGCAGACGCCCGGGACTTAAAATCCCGTGGTGCGAGAGCACCGTACGGGTTCGATTCCCGTTCCCGGCACCACCTTAATCACCAGATATCGCGGGGTAGAGCAGCCTGGTAGCTC
>JAZRHW010000011.1:0-2893 GCA_045644965.1 Eubacteriales bacterium | reverse complement strand
TGGTATATTTCAAGCTATATTTACAACTGTAGTGGTTGATGCTTTTCTCGTTGTTTTACACTTAATGATGCCTGAAAAGCTCCCTCTTTCTGCAGCTATTGTTCTTGGTGCCGTCGCTACAGCAACAGCACCCGCCGCAACCCTTATGGTAATTAAGCAGTACAAGGCAAAGGGACCTCTCACGGAAACTCTTCTTCCTGTAGTTGCGCTTGATGATGCTGTAGGACTTGTGGTCTTTGCTATTTCGTTCGGCGTTGCAAAATCAATCAACACGGGCTCTGTTGACGTGCTTTCCGTTGTTCTTGAGCCCCTTCTTGAGGTGGTGCTTTCATTGGTGCTCGGAACGGTTATGGGTGGCTTGTTTACTCTTTGCGAGCAGTATTTCCACTCTAGATCAAAGAGAATGGCTGTGTCCGTTACCTTCGTTATGATGACCGTGGCCATTTCGCTATTGAAATTTGAAATTGGCGGGATCCACGTTTCGTTTTCTTCCTTGCTCGCGTGTATGATGCTCGGAACTATTTTCTGCAACTATTGCGACGTTTCCGAGGAGCTTATGGACAGAGCGGATAGATGGACAGCTCCCATACTCATACTTTTCTTCGTTATCAGCGGTGCGGAGCTTGATCTTTCCGTGTTTTCGGATATTGCGGTTATAGTGATAGGCGCTGTGTACATTATTTCCCGTTCCATAGGCAAATATTTCGGTGCGAGAATCAGTGCGCAAGCTACGAAGTGCTCGCCTAATATCATTAAGTATCTTGGTGTGACACTTCTTCCTCAAGCGGGAGTTGCACTCGGTATGGCAGGCAAGGCAATCGAGCTTGGACCTGATGGGGCAATAGTGCGCAACATTACGCTTTTTGCCGTACTTATTTACGAGATCGCAGGTCCGTTCCTTACAAAGCTCGCGCTTAGCGCTGCAGGTGAGATCGATGCAGGCGGGCGCAAGAGTGCGAGGGACGAGCATATCGCAAAAATGAAAGCGGAAGCTGACGTTGAATAAAAAATTAAAGGTGCTTTTTGTATAAAAGCACCTTTTTTGTTTTTAAAATATGAATATAATTCAATAAATAAATAATAAAAACTTCTTGTAATCTTGACTTTTTTGTGATATAATTTATTTGGAATAATTTGAACTTTTATCAATAAGGAGATAAATGATATGAGAAAGACGAAAATCGTTTGTACGATTGGCCCTGCAACTGAGAGCGAGCAGAAGCTTCGCGAGTTAATGCTTGCGGGCATGAACGTTGCGCGCCTTAACTTTTCCCACGGAACTCACGAGGAGCACAAGGTAAGAATTGACAGAATTAAAAAGGTAAGAGAGGAGCTTAAGCTTCCCGTTGCAATTCTTCTTGACACCAAGGGCCCCGAATATAGACTTAGAACCTTTGAAAATGACAAAATATATCTTAACGACGGAGATACATTTACTTTCACAACCGACGAGATCGTTGGTAATCAGGAGAGAGTAGCAGTAAGCTACAAGAATCTTCACAATGACCTCGAGGTTGGAAACAAGATTTACGTTAACAACGGTCTTGTGCACTTCGTCGTTGAAAAAATAGAGGGTCACGATATTATTTGTAAGGTAACTGCGGGCGGCGAGCTTTCCAACAGAAAGAGCATGAGCTTCCCCGGCAAGGTGCTCAAGCAGAAGTATCTCTCCGAGGTTGACAAGGCCGACCTTCTTTTCGGTATCGAGCAGGACGTTGACTTCGTTGCTTGCTCCTTCGTTTCCTGCAAGCAGGATATTGAGGACGTTAGAGCATTCCTTGACGAGCACACTCCCGACGATAATATCAGCTTGATCGCGAAGATTGAGAACCAGCACGGTGTTGACAATATTGACGAGATTTGTCAGGCGTGCGACGGTATTATGATCGGTCGTGGCGACATGGGTGTTGAAATTCCTTTTGAGGAGCTTCCCAAAATTCAGAAGCACCTTATCACAAAATGCCGTCTTCTCGGTAAGCGCGTTATTACCGCAACCGAGATGCTTGAATCCATGATCTACAATCCCCGTCCCACAAGAGCGGAGATAAGTGACGTTGCGAATGCTGTTTACGATGGCACTAGCGCAATTATGCTCTCCGGTGAGACTGCTATGGGTAAATATCCCATTCTTGCGGTTGAAACTATGGCAAAGATTGCTGAAACAACGGAAAAGAATATCAATTACAGAAAGAGATTCTTCAATACGGAGTTCCAAATCCAGAACAGTGTTGACGCGGTTTCACACGCGACCTGCTCCATGGCTATAAATGTCGACGCAAAGGCGATTGTCGTTTGTTCGCTTTCGGGAAGAACCGCGCGAATGGTAAGCCGTTTCCGTCCTCCCGTGGACATTATCGGTATTTGCGTTGACCAAAAGTCAGTTCGTAAGCTTTCTCTCTCTTGGGGTGTTACTCCCGTTCTCGGTGAAGAAGTTCCTACAACGGACGTGCTCTTCTATGATGCGTACAAGACTGCAAAGAAGGAATTCAAACTCAAGAAGGGTGATCAAATCGTTATTACCGGCGGTCAAATCAGTGTGGGTCGCGGAAATACAAACCTTCTTAAGGTTGATACTATTCAGTAATTATGAATTTTGAAGAAAAGACAAAGCGCGAAAACCTGATTTTTGACGGTGTTGTGCTTCACGTTTATTGCGACGATATTATTCAGCCCGACGGCAGGGAAGCAAAACGCGAGTATGCAAAGCATCTCGGTGCGGTTTGTGTTGTTCCCTTGACGGATGAGGGTGAGGTTATTTGCGTTAAGCAATATCGATACGCGCACCACAGGATTTTCCTTGAAATTCCTGCGGGCAAGCTTGACTTTGCCGGTGAGGACAGAAGGGAAGCGGCTCTCCGCGAGCTCCGTGAGGAGACGGGGGCTATTTGCGAAA
>JAZRHW010000010.1:0-3917 GCA_045644965.1 Eubacteriales bacterium | reverse complement strand
GCAACGCCTTCGATATCGCTTACGCGGATAACGAATGCTTCAACTGCATCACCAATGTTGAACATCTGTGTAAGACGCGCGGATGCATCATCTGTAATCTGCTCGGCTTTGATAATGCCTGTAACTTTTGCGCCGAGGTCGAGCTGAAGCTCTGCATCGGTAACGTGTGTTACGTATCCGGTTACTGTATCTCCTGTATTTAAAGTTTTAAGTGATTGTTCGAGCAATTCTGCAAAATTTTCATGGATTTCGCTCATGATTAAAAATACCTCCTCGATATCGCGCTTCGGCGTCGACGCTCCTGCCACGATACCTATTTTATTATTTGTCGGAAATTTCCCGTCAAGCTCGCGTGCGTTTTCAACCCACACAGTCGCCTCACATTCGTCCTTACAAATTTTATATAATTTCGCCGTGTTCGAGCTGTTTTTTCCGCCTACGACTACCATAAAATCGGAGTCTTTAGCGAGGTTTTTTGCCTCGATTTGACGAATTTCCGTAACATTACATATTGTATCAAAAAAATTTGAATTTGTACAGTGTTTTTTTACAATTTCTATACTTTTTCTCCACTCTGACAAATTTTGGGTGGTTTGAGCAGCCAAATTTAGTGTTTTTTTGTGCATTTTTGATAAATGCCCATCCGAAAGAAATTGTTCAAGCTCATTAGCGCTTGCAAACACCCTTTTGTCGCCCTCGGCATAGCTCATAACACCCACAACCTCGGGGTGCTCCGCACAGCCAAGAAGAGCAAAAAATGAGTCCTCTCCGCTATTGTTCTTCGCAACGTCCTGAAGCTTTTTCACAAAGGGGCAAGTGAGGTCGCAATAGTCAAAATAGGGATTACTTTTCTTGCACTCGACAAGCTTGGCCTCGGTCTCAACGGTAACACCGTGAGCGCGGATGAAAACCATAGCAGGCGACTGCTCGGTAGCCTCTTTGCAAACGCGAAGTATATCCTTTTCCTCAATGGTCGCAACTCCCTTTTGTGCAAGAGTTGCATTGTAACCGTCGTTATGAATAATATCCCCGAGAGTATATATCTTCTCACCCATGCGGCCTTCGCGAATACGGTTTTCAAGTGCATCCGTAGCGCGCGTTACACCAAAGCAAAATCCCGCGTGTGGAGCTACTGTGATCTTATTTGACATTTTCAATGTCCGTCTCGGTCCAAAGCTTGCAGATCTCCGCAAAAATGCGATCCGATACCTTTTGGTGACCTTCGCTTCCCTTGTTATTTTCGAAATCGAACTCTTCGTTCTTTATAAGCTCGCCAATAATAAGATAGTTCTTTTTGAACAAGCTGGTCTTACCGGATTTTGACTTGATCGCAACGGGAAGAACGTCCGCACCGCTTCTTGCGGCAATAAGTCCTACACCGTTCTTTACCGTGGTTGTGGAAGGATCAATACGGGGCTTTCTCGTTCCCTGGGGGAAAATACCAACGCAATCCTCGTCCTTAAGGAGATTGATGGTGTTCTTGAGAGCCGCAATATCGCTCTTTTTTCTATCCACGGGATAGCAACCGATTGCTTTAAGAAATGCGCCAACCACAGGAACCTTGAAAAGCTCCTTCTTGCTCATAAATCTTATTTGATTTTTCATAGCAGCGCATATAATAATACCGTCCGCCGCACCCGTGTGGTTGCACGCAACGATAAAATGCTGGTCGAGTGGCTCATTGTTCGGATTGATAACTCTTACTCTATAGAGCTTTTTAAAGAGCCCCGAGAGAATATTGTAAAAGAACGTATACGTCTTTTTTTCCTTTTCAAAATCTACGTTTTGTTTATTATTTTCGCTCATTTAGTAACCTCACTATTTCTTTAACACTTTCCTCAACAGTCATAACGGAGTTGTCAAAAATTATAGCGTCGTCCGCGGGAACCGCAGGCGCGATATCTCTATTCTTGTCGTTTTTGTCGCGCTCAATCATATCGGACAATACGTCCTCGTATTTTGCATCAACACCCTTTTCAACGAGTTCAAGTGTTCTTCTCTTTGCACGAGTTTCGTTGCTTGCGGTAAGGAAAATTTTAAGATCCGCATCAGGAATGATAACTGTACCGATATCGCGGCCGTCCATAACCACACTATGTGTTCTTGCAAGGGATTTTTGCATTTCAAGTAAAAATGCTCTCACCGCAGGCTTGGAAGATACGGCTGACGCGTACATGGACATCTCAGGCATTCTTATTTTATCACCGAGATCCTCGCCGTTGAGAATAACTCTTTGCGTCTCGCCTTCATATTTGAGTTCAATATTGATCTCGGGCAAAACCTTAGCAATTGCATCCTCACATTTAGGGTCAATTCCATTTGAATATACGTAGTATCCCACAGTTCTGTACAATGCGCCCGTGTCAACGTAAATTATTCCAAGCTCACGAGCAACTGCTTTTGCAAGCGTGCTTTTTCCCGATCCGCTGGGACCGTCAATAGCAATTCTAATCATCTTAATGACCTTTCCTTTATGTTAATGAAAATTATTCAAAGCTGCTCCATGCGGCATTCTCACCGGCAAGAGTTGCGGTGGAAAATGCAATTTGGAGATTAAATCCGCCCGTATAGGCGTCGAGATCGAGAACCTC
Source organism: Eubacteriales bacterium (assembly GCA_045644965.1). GTDB lineage: Bacteria > Bacillota > Clostridia > Oscillospirales > CAG-272 > RGIG4608. The sequence continues at coordinate 1,326 of JAZRHW010000010.1, read as the reverse complement.
ACCGGCAAAATAGAGTCCCGAAACGAGCTTTGACTCCATTGTTTTGGGGCTGACCTCGGTAACACTGACTCCGCCCTTTGTAATTATCGCCTCGTCAATAGGACGGAAGCCCGAAAGCGGAATCTCTATATTTTTGATGAGAGAAACAAGCTTTTCTCTTTCTTCCTTGGTAATGGAATTCACCTTTTTTCTTCCGTCAATTCCCGACATTCCAATAATTACGGGTATCATTTTTTGTGGAAGAAGTGCGTCAAGCGAATTGATAAAATCCTTGTTGATAAACTCGGCAAAATCCGACAAAATTCTTGTGTCAAGAGTCTTAAAATCAAGCGCGGGCTTCATGTCAATGCACGCAACGTATTTTCCGCTCTCAATGTCACAAAGGTGTGCACTTGCGGAGAGGACTACGGGGCCTGTAAGACCGAAGTGAGTAAACATCATTTCGCCAAAATCCTCGTAAACGACCTTGCCACTTATAGTGTCCATGACCTTGAAACCAATATTTTTGAGAGAAAGTCCCTGAAGGTGTGCACAAAGCTTGCCCTCGGCAACCAATGGTACGAGAGAAGGTCTTATGGGTACTATAGTGTGCCCTGCTCTTTTGGCAAATCTATATCCGTCACCGTTTGAACCGGTTCTCGGGTAGGAAGCACCGCCCGTGCATACAATGACGCTTTTGGCGCCGTACCTCTCGCCGTCGGCAATTACGCCAACTGCCTTTCCGTTTTCAACGATGATTCCTTCAACCTTCTTGTTTATAATGCTAACGCCCGAGCTGACGCACGCATCTTCCATGGCGGAAACAACGTCCTGTGCCTTGTCGGATACGGGGAAAACTCTCTTGCCTCGCTCAACCTTGAGCGGAACTCCGCATTCCTCAAAAAAGTCCTTGGTGTCGGCGGTGGAAAAACGTGAAATTGCAGCAAAAAGGAACTTGGAATTTGATGCAACGTTTGACAAAAACTCGTTTTTATCACAGTCGTTGGTTACGTTGCAACGTCCCTTTCCTGTGATACGGAGCTTTCTACCCAGCTTTTCATTTTTTTCAAAGAGTATAACGTCCGCGCCGTTTCTTGCCGCTACGGTTGCCGCCATCATTCCTGCCGCACCGCCGCCGATTACTATTACGGAAGCTCCAATATTTGTTGCATTCATATCATTTCACCATAATCCGCCATTTTAATTTAATATTATTATATATTCCTTTTACAAAAAAGTCAACCTACTTTTTTGAAAAAAAGCTTGGCACCTACTTTTTTGAAAAAAAGTAGGCAAAAAACTTTTATGTAGCTTCGCCCGCTTTTTGAAAAAAGCTTGGCAAAAACT
>JAZRHW010000009.1:0-5036 GCA_045644965.1 Eubacteriales bacterium | reverse complement strand
CTCCTTTCAGCAATTCGTAGTTTATATTAGCACTCATATGGCGCGATTGTTTTGCACCGCTTTTTCAAAAGCGGTCGCCCTGCGCGTAGCAGAGCCGCGCGGCTTGAGCGCACACGCCATTTCTTTTTTGCAAAGCTTTTTTCTTTGTGGCCCTACTCGCAAAGAAAAAAGCGTTAAAGGACTTTTGATACCAAAGGTCTTTAGCCGCTTTTCTTTGCCATTAGAGGCACAAAGAAAAGCTAACAAAAGAAATGCCGAGTGCGCTAACGCCGCGCGGCGTCCGCTTTTAAAAAAGCGGAGCAAAACAACCCCTTGGTTGTGTCAATATAGCAACCTATAAATCAAAATTTGAAGTTTAAAAACACAAAAACGGCAGAGCCATTGCTCTGCCGTCTATTTTTATATTACTGTTTAATTTCTTCCATAACGAAAGCTTCAAGAACGTCACCGAGCTTGATATCGTTGAACTTTTCAAGTCCGATACCACACTCGTAGCCCTGTGCAACTTCCTTTGCATCGTCCTTAAATCTCTTAAGAGAGGAGATCTTATCCTCAAAGATTACGATACCGTCACGAACTACGCGGATCTGAGATGCTCTTGTAACCTTACCGTCGGTAATGTAAGAACCTGCAATTGTACCAACGTTGGGAACACGAATAGTTTGACGAACATCGGCATGACCAAGAACAACCTCCTTGAACTTGGGAGCAAGCATACCCTTCATCGCTGCCTCAATTTCCTCAATGCACTCGTAAATTACTCGGTAGGTACGGATTTCAACATTTTGTCTATCCGCGGAATCCATCGCGCCCTTATCGGGACGAACGTTAAATCCAACGATGATAGCATTTGAAGCCGCCGCGAGCATTACGTCGCCCTCAGTGATACCACCAACTGCGGAGTGGATAACTTTAACCTTAACTTCCTCGTTAGAAAGCTTTTGAAGTGATGCACGAACCGCCTCAGCAGAGCCGTCAACGTCCGCCTTAACGATAATGTTAAGATCCTTAACACCTTCGGAAATTTGGCTGAAGAGGTCATTAAGTTTTGCTCTTGCATTTGCCTTAAAGATTTCTTCCTTAGCCTTTGCTCTTCTCTGTTCAGCAAGCTCACGAGCCATCTTTTCATCCGCAACTGCGTTAAATTCGTCGCCTGCTACGGGAACGTCCGCAAGACCGATGATCTCAACGGGAACGGAAGGACCTGCTTCCTTAAGAGTTCTTCTGTTGTGGTCAGTCATAGCTCTTACACGTCCTACTGCAGTACCTGCAATAACGATATCACCGCTGTGGAGCGTACCGTTCTGAACGAGAACTGTTGCAACGGGACCGCGGCCCTTATCGAGCTTCGCCTCGATTACGATACCCTTAGCCTGACGGTTGGGGTTAGCCTTAAGCTCCTTAACCTCCGCAACAAGAAGCACGGATTCAAGAAGATCATCAATACCCTTATGTGTTTTTGCTGAAACGGGAACGCAAATTACGTCGCCGCCCCACTCCTCGGGAATGAGGTCATAACGTGTAAGCTCCTGCTTAACTGTATCGGGATCCGCTGTGGGTTTATCCATTTTATTAATTGCTACTACAATGTCAATGCCAGCCGCTTTTGCGTGGTTGATCGCCTCGATTGTCTGGGGCATGATACCGTCATCAGCCGCAACTACGAGAATTGCAATATCGGTTGCCTGCGCACCTCTTGCACGCATTGCTGTGAACGCTTCGTGACCGGGTGTGTCAAGGAATGTCATATCCTTGCCGTTTACCTGAACCCTATAAGCACCGATATGCTGAGTGATACCACCAGCCTCGCCGGTTGTAACGCTTGTATGACGAATAGCGTCAAGAAGAGATGTTTTACCGTGGTCAACGTGACCCATTACGCAAATAACGGGTGCGCGATCTTGAAGCTTTTCTTCAGTGTCAACTGTATCGTCAAAGAGTTTTTCTTCGATAGTAACAACAACTTCCTTTGTTACAATTGCGCCAAGCTCGTCGGCAATAAGATATGCGGTATCGAAGTCGATAACCTGGTTAACAGTTACCATCATACCCATCATCATAAGGCGCTTAACAACCTCACCTGCAGTAACCTTCAAGCGAGAAGCAAGCTCACCAACGGAGATTTCGTCAGGAACTGTGATGCTAACGGGCTGTTTTTTAACAACCTGCTGCTGCTTTTTCTGCGCGTTCTTGTCAAATTTATTGTTTTGCTGACCTTTTTTATTAAACTTTTGGTTGCCGCCACGAGCATCCTTGTGGCTATCGGGTACGTAGTTGTCAAGCTTTTCATCGTACTTGGAAGCGTCATAGCTGGAAGTACGCATATCAACTATACGTGTAGTTGTACTTCTAACACCCTTTTCGCCCTTTGCTGTTTGCTCACGAACGATTGCAGTGGGCTTGAAATGTTCCTTAGGAGCATTTTGGTTGCCCTCGTCCTTATCTCTTCCAAAGCCACCCTGCTGGGGCTTCTTGTTTTGCTGACCGAAGGGTTTTTGCTGATTTGCACCAAATCCGCCCTTGTTGTCCTTGTTAAATCCTCCCTGGTTTGCAGCAGGTCTTGTACCCTGCTGAGAGTTTTTATCGAACTGGGGCTTTGCAAATCTATCACCCTGAGGCTTTTGTCCCTGCTGATTGTTTCTATCACCCTGGGGCTTTTGCTGATTGTTTCTATCGCCCTGAGGTCTTTGCTGTTGATTTGTATAGTTATTCTGTGAACGGTTGTCAGGTCTTTGTCCCTGCTGAAGTCTATTTTCGGTTTTTGTTTGGATTTTGGATTTTTCAGTTTTTGCCGCTGCCTCGGCCTTTGCGCGGGCCTCAGCCTCGCGTTTTGCTTTAGCTTCCGCTTCAGCCTTTGCACGAGCCTCTGCCTCTGCTTTTGCGCGTGCCTCAGCTTCCGCTTTTGCGCGTGCTTCTGCCTCTGCCTTCGCTTTTGCTGCAGCTTCCGCTTTTGCGCGCTCGTCAGCCTCCTTTGCCGCCTTTTCAGCCGCAATTTGAGCTTCCTTTGCTGCCTGAAGCTTTGAGGGAATATAGGTATCCCCAAAAATATAGGAATCTATATCCTTTATCTGATTTTTCTTGGTCAAGGTCTCCATAAGAATATCAAACTCCCTGCCCTCAAGAGACGCCTGCGTTGTTTTCGCAGGAATACCCTTTTCAGCAAGAGTATCAATAATATCCTTACTCTTGATTCCAAGATCCTTTGCTAATTGATTCACCTTAAATTGTGGATTTGCTGCCATTAGTACCTCCAAAAATTCCGTTTTTTCCGAAACTTAACCGTTCAACTGTAATATTTTATAACTCTATTTGTCAAAATATTTGCTCACCATTGTATAAAAGCCCTCGTCCGTGATAGCCACGGCTGCGAGCGTAGAGCTTTTTCCGACTGCGGAAGCAAGTGTTCCGCCGTCCACATCAAGTTGAATTTTCTCAACCTGATAAAAATTGCACTTATCGCTTATTTTTTTGTGTGTATTATTCGAGGTATCCCCCGCCTCAATCACGAGGAACACACGCTTTCCTTTTTGCATCGCTTCGATTATCATCGGCACGCCGAAAATTAGCTTTCCTGCCTTTGAGCAAAGACCGAGCGAGCCCAAAATTCTTGTGTCCATCATTCGCCCTCTGCAATTCTCTCCTCAAGGGATGCATAAACCTCTTCGGGAATTGCGCACTCAAGATGGGATGCGAGCTTTCCGCTCTTTCTCGCCTTATTAAAGCACTTAACGCTTAGACAAACGTAGCATCCTCTTCCGTTCTTTCTGCCGGTATTATCAAGAACTATCTCGCCCTCGGGAGTTCTCACCACTCTGATAAGCTCACCCTTGGGTTTTCTTTCCGAGCAACCAACGCACTGGCGGAGAGGGATTTTCTTTTTCTGTTCCATAAGTATATTATTCAGTCTTTATGTCAATCTTGATACCCGTAAGACGAGCTGCAAGACGAACATTCTGACCTTCCTTACCGATAGCAAGAGAAAGATGCTCGGGATCAACCACAACTCTGCAGCTTCTCTCGCCAGTCATCTCAACGGACTCTACGGGAGAGGGAGAAAGTGCCTCGCTAACAAAGTTAACGGGATCCTCGTCATATCTGATAATATCGATCTTTTCGCCGTTAAGCTCATCAACAATCGCGTTAATTCTCATACCGTGGTTACCGATACAAGCGCCAACGGGATCAACCTCTTCGTCTCTTGACCAAACAGCGATCTTAGTTCTTGAACCTGCTTCACGGCAAATGCTCTTAATCATAACAACGCCGTCAGCAATTTCAGGAACTTCAAGCTCGAAAATTCTCTTAACGAGACCTGCGTGTGTACGGGAGAGAGTAACGATGGGGCCTCTGCCTTCCTTGTTAACCTGCAAAACGTAAACCTTAATTCTATCACCGATTGTAAGCACTTCACCGGGGATCTGCTCACTGCGGAGAAGAGTTGCAAAACCGTTAGTTGTTTCAAGAAGAACGTTTCCGTTCTCGGGATTGATCTTACTTACAACTGCAGTAATGATCTCATCCTTCTGATTTTCATATGCTTCCTGAATAGCTCTGCGCTCACCCTCACGGATGCCCTGAATGATAACGGACTTAGCTGCACCCGCAGAAAGACGTCTGAAATTCTTGGGTTTAACTTCTCTCTCAACGAAAGTACCGAGATTATATTTCTTTGCAATTTTCTTAGCTTCCTCAAGTGAGATTTGAGTTTCGGGGTTTTCAACCACCTCAACAACCTCTTTTTGCTGATAAACCTTGATATCTTCCTTGCGCTCGTCGATAGCTACGCGAACATTAGTATTGTTTCCGTATTCCTTCTTAAAAGCGGAAACGAGAGCTGCCTCGATTTTTTCATACATATACGCCTTAGGAATACCCTTTTCCTTTTCAAGCATATCAAGTGCGGCAAATAATTCCTTGTTCATTTTTCTTTCTCCTTATTAAAAATCAAACACAGTGTGCATTTTGGAAATTTCTTTTTTATCAAACTCTACGGCCTCGCCGTTAATGTTAATAATTACTTTACCCTCATCCGAAAG
>JAZRHW010000008.1:0-2482 GCA_045644965.1 Eubacteriales bacterium | reverse complement strand
TAAGACCGAGGTAGCATTCCGTGCGGCATATAAAGCGGTGCTTGGTGGTAAGCAGGTGGCAATTCTTGTTCCCACCACAATTCTCGCACTCCAACACTATCAAACTGCACTTTCCCGATTCCGTGCTTTCGGTGTAAATGTCGATATGATATCTCGCTTTAAGAGTGCAAAGCAGCAGGGAGTAACCAAACGAAAATTAAAACGCGGCGAGATAGATATTATTATTGGTACTCACCGCATCATTTCAAATGATATAGAATTTAATAATCTCGGACTTCTTATTGTTGACGAGGAGCAAAGATTTGGAGTTGCCCAAAAGGAAAAGCTCAAAAAGATTGCGGGCAATATCGACGTGCTTAGCCTCTCCGCAACACCGATTCCGAGAACACTCAATATGGCGATGGGTGGACTCCGAGATATTTCAGTACTTGATGAAGCGCCCGTTGATAGAATCCCGATACAGACCTACGTTCTTGAAGAGGACGACCTCATTATAAACGAAGCGATTCGTCGTGAATTGAGACGCGGCGGTCAGGTATTCTATATGCACAACTTCGTTGATAGCATATATGCCGTTGCTGCACGCCTAGGAAAAGCTTTCCCGGATGCTAAAATTACCGTCGCACACGGAAAGATGGATAAGGAAGAGCTTGAGGAGATTTGGGGCGAGATGCTCCGCGGGGAGATAGATATCCTCGTCAGCACAACGATTATTGAAACGGGAATTGATATTCCCAATGCGAATACGCTTATTGTGGATAACGCGCACCGTTTAGGACTCTCCCAGCTTCATCAGATTAGGGGACGTGTGGGACGTTCAAGCCGTCGCGCATATGCATACTTCACCTATCCCAAGCATATGGCGCTTACGGAAATAGCGCAAAAGCGACTTGAAGCAGTAAGAGAGTATGCGGAGTTCGGTGCAGGATTTAAGATTGCTATGCGCGACCTTGAGCTTCGTGGAGCAGGTAATATGCTCGGTGCGGAGCAGCACGGACATCTCGATGCGGTGGGATATGACCTCTACATCAAGCTTCTTAACGAGGCTGTTCTTGAAGAAAAGGGCGAAAAGGTTGAAGAAAAGCAGGAATGCTTGGTAAATCTCAATTTCAATGCCTTCATTCCCGAAAAATACGTCACCTTCTCATCACAAAGAATGGGACTTTATAAGCGAATTGCGCTTATCGAAAACGAATACGATAGACTTGATATAATGGACGAGATGATCGACCGCTACGGCGACCTTCCAAAGCCCGCCGAAAATCTTTTGATGATCGCGCTCATCCGTGCAAATGCTCTTAAATGTAAGATTACATCAATAAGTCAGGACGGAACTGAATTTAAGATAATTCCCGCGCATATTGATATCGACGTTTGGAGCGAGGTCGAGGAGAATTTTGATGGCAAGATGAAGATTATACTTTCCTCAAAGCCATATATCAGTATTCGTCCTAATAAAAATGCCGATGCGCTCAAATCCCTCAACCGCGTGCTTGAAAAGTACGTGGAATTTGCAGCGAGGTCTTGACAATACTCGTATAATGTGCTATATTAATTTCACAACCACATAAGAAGTCAGGGGTGCTTATTGCTGAGATGATGCATTTTCAAAAATGTGTCAAACCCTTAAACCTGATACGGATAATGCCGGCGTAGGTAGTACTAAGAGAAAATTCTCAAAAAACAACAACCACACGGACTTTTTCGTGTGGTTGAATTTGTTTTAAGGAGGTTTTCTTATATTATGAAAGAAAACAAAAAAAGAACCGAAGCCCTTACCGTCAGTGCGATAATGATCGCGTTTGCGGTGTCCATCTCCGCAATATGTGCGGCAGTACCGTTCCTCAATTTGCCCTTTGGCGGCGGATTTACCATCGCGAGTATGCTCCCGATAATCATTGTTGCCTATATGTACGGCACAAAATGGGGAATACTAACTGCCTTTGCTTATTCCGTGATGCAAATGTTACTTGGTTTTAATACCATAAGCGCATTTTTCCTTCCCGGCGACTCACAAATGATATGGTGGCGCGCACTTATCGTGTTGCTCGTTGACTACGTTATCGCATATACCGTTCTCGGTCTTGGCGGTATCTTCAGAAACAAATTTGAAACGAAAAAGGCAATCGTTCTCGGCTCAATTTTTGCAATTTCCTTGCGATATATCGCGCATATAGTCTCGGGCGCGGTATTCTTTGGACCTTGGGTTGAGTCGTTCTTCACACAGGACGGCTTTCCCGCGTGGGGTCAGGCGATACTTGATACCTTCTCGGGCGACGCGCTCGCGATAGTTTATTCAATTATATATAACGGAACGTATATGATCCCCGAGATAATTATCACCGCCATTGTAGCGTGCTTCATCACACGAATTCCTCAAATTAAAATGAGGGATAATGCTTGATTTAACTTCAAATTTTGGTTTATAGGGGAGTTAGTTTTATTGAATAAGGGGAACTCCCTCCGTCATTTTCTTGCGAAA
>JAZRHW010000007.1:0-1833 GCA_045644965.1 Eubacteriales bacterium | reverse complement strand
CCCATCTCAAATACACCGATCTCGTTTGTCGAACCGTAGCGGTTCTTCATTGCGCGGATGATTCTATATGAGTGCTGACGGTCGCCCTCAAAATAGAGAACTGCGTCCACCATGTGCTCAAGAATCTTCGGGCCCGCGATAGAGCCCTCTTTGTTAACGTGTCCGACCAAAATCACAGAAATTCCGTCATTTTTAGCCTTTGCAATAAACGCAAGAGTACATTCTTTTATCTGAGTAATTGTTCCGGGCGCACTTGAAATTTTGTCCGAGTACATTGTTTGAATAGAGTCCACAATGATAACGTCGGGAGAAACCTTTTCAATTTGCGCGAGTGTCTTTTCAAGCTCGGTCTCGGTCAAAATATAGAGATTTTTACCCACAATACCAAGACGCTTTGCGCGGAGCTTTAACTGACCCGTGGATTCCTCACCCGAGATATAGAGAACCTTTTTTTGTTCACCGAGCGCATCGGAAATTTGCATAAGAAGTGTTGATTTACCGATTCCGGGTTCACCGGAAAGAAGAACCACTGAGCCGTGAACGAGACCGCCACCGAGAACGCGATCCAGCTCGCAAAGACGCGTGTTGCTTCTTATGTAATCGGGAAGCTCCGTCTCGTCAAAGCGAAGCGCCATGTTATCCTTGCCCGTAGTGAGCATGCGGTGCTTTACCTCTTGCGCCTTTTCGGGTGCGGTGGAGATAACGTCCTCAACGAGAGAATTCCACGCGCCACATTGATTACATTTTCCAAGCCACTTGGGAGAAATGCAACCACATTCCGAGCATATATAAACAGTTTTTAAGCCTTTCATTTTCTTTTCCGTCCTTTAGTTGAATTGGGATTTGTCGAGTTGTAAGCACTCGCATTGTGCTATAGTTTCGTACACCTTTTCAAAGGTGGCGCCCGCGCGGCGTTAGCGCAAAAAACGGCATTTTCTTTTTGCAAAGCTTTTTCTTTTGGGCCTTTTACCTCAAAAGAAAAAGCGTCTAACAAGTCTTGCTAGCAAAAAGGTTTAGCCGCTTTTCTTTGCCAAAATAGGCACAAAGAAAAGCTAACAAAAGAAATGCCGAATACAGGGCTACTCGCCCCGTACCCTCGGTCGCTTTTTGAAAAAGCTCCGCAAAACTTTTTATGGAATTGGTTTGTGCGAACATCCCGATAAATCAAAATTTGAAGTGCTATTAATATTTCCATTTTTATTATATCTAAAAACTGCAAAAAAATCAAGTATTATTCTGCGAAATATAGGTCATAATCGACTGAAAAATGGTGTTTGCGAGCTGGTGTCGGTATTCGGCATCACCTAATGCGCGCGCTTCGTCGGGATTTGAGAGAAATCCGCACTCGATAAGCACCGCGGGAAAGGTTGCGTTGTGTAGCAAAAATATTGAGCTTGTCGCTTGTTTTGTTACTCTCTTGTTGCTTGATTGAAGCTCGTTTTTAACGCTCGATTGTATAAGATTTGCCAAAATTTTTGAGCGCGCATCGTTCTTGGAATACCACACTTGAAGTCCCGAATATTTGGTTTCTGCAAAATAGTTCATGTGGATGCTAACAAGGACAGGATTTTCACAATTCTTTGCAATTTCCAACCTTTTGCGAATGTCCTGTGCTTTCTTTTTTCCTTCATAGTTTGAAGTTGGATCATAGAGGAGAATGTCCGTGTCTCGAGTAAGTACAACTGAAACACCTTCCTTTTCGAGCATATCGGCAAGGGTGAGGGCAATATCAAGATTCAAATTTTTTTCAACGAGTCCGTTGCCCTCGCATCCACCGTCTTCACCACCGTGACCTGCATCAATGACAATTGTGACAGTGGTTTGAGTAGTAGC
>JAZRHW010000006.1:0-3593 GCA_045644965.1 Eubacteriales bacterium | reverse complement strand
CAACCTGCTTCCCCGGTTTTGAAAAGCACCTCGTTGGAGCAACTGTTGTGGACGAAAAAATCGTTCTCGACCAAAATATCCTCACCGCCAAGGGTATGGGGTGTGCAAACGAGTTTGCGCTCGCAATCATTGAGTATCTTGACGGCAAAGAAAAAGCCGACGAGATTGCCGCAAGCATATTTTTTAACTAATGAACGAACATATTATTAATGAAAAGATAACTCTTCGCCAAAAATGCCGTGAAATACGCGGCGGATTTGGCGAAGAATTTATAATGGAGGCAAGTGTGGCGGCGTGCGAGCTTTTGGCAAGCACAAGCGAATTCAAAACCGCAAGCACCTTGCTTATCTACTTCCCAATAAACAATGAAATATCCCCCCTGCCCCTTTTTGAGCTTGCAAAGAAGCTCGGCAAGGTGGTTGCTTTTCCCGTGTGTGACCACGAGATAGGCACTTTGACCTTTCGGATGGTGAGGGAGTTAAATTCTCTTGTTAAAGGAAAATTTGGGCTTTTAGAACCAAGCAAGTCTTGTGAAACGGTTTCGCTAGGCAAAAATACGCTTTGTATCGTTCCCTCCCTTGCGCTATCGCGTGATGGCGCGCGCCTTGGCTACGGAAAGGGATTTTACGATAGATTTTTGTGCAATTTTGAAGGAGTTTGTGCGGGATTTACCTACTCAGAGCTTCTTTTTGACTCCATTCCAAGCGAGATGCATGACAGTGCGCTCAATATGATTATTACGGAAAGCGAGGTGCTTCGTCCGAATGAACAAAATTAAAAGATTTTTGGCGGAGCTTGTTTTCGCTCCATCCGGCGCGGCCTTGCTCATTTTTGTGGCAATGATGCTCCTGTCCGTTTTTAATTTTATAAACTCGGCATTACTCTTTGCCAATAACGCTTTTATGCTTTTGATGATACCTGCCGCTTTTGTTGTGCCGTACGTTCTTTTTGCGGCGTCGCGCGGTGGAAAGGAATACGTTCCGACACTCAATCTTTCGCTTCCACGCAAATATCATTTGCTCACGGTCTTGCTTGGCGCACTATTGCTTATTTGCGGCTCGACCCTTCTTAAATTTTTATTTGTGTCGGGAAAATACGCGGAGTTTTCACTCTACGGTGCGTTTTTTGCACACCGAGATGGCTCGCTTTGGCGCGATCTATATCTCTTGCTCGCATTTTGCCTTGTGCCTCCGATTTTTGAGGGACTCATCTTCCGCGGTGTGCTCTTAAAAGAGCACGACAAGCGCGGCAGGCTCACTGCGGTAATATTCTCGTCGCTTTTTTACGCGTTGCTCGGCTTTGATACGGAGCATCTCGCGTGGAGATTTTTCTTTAGCGCACTCCTTTGCATTATCGTGTATGCGACGGACTCTCTCGCACTCTCGGTTGCGCTGCACATACTCTACAATGTTTATGCGGTGTTTGCCGAGCCGACCTTGATCTCCGTCAAAAATGTCAGTTCAAATGCGGAGCTTTTTGGATATTTGCTCGCAATAGCAACACTTGTAATCGCAATATTCTTATTTTCCCAGCTCGCTCGACTTTACAGGAGATATTCTCACACCAAATTCGGTGAGAACTTTACAAAGTCAACTCCGCGCGCAAAGACCTTTTGGAGCTTGATTGAACTTTTATCGTCGCTCCCTGCGCTTCTTTGCTACGCGCTATTTATTGTTGTAACACTTATTTTGAATATTTAAAGACAAAAAACCACCCATTCGGGTGGTTTTTTCTATTATTTTATTCCCTGGAGGGCTTCGAGCAGTTTGAAGCGAAGGTAGTAGGTCGTGTCGTCAGTTTCGGTTATTATCTTGTATTGATCGGAATTTAGCCCGACTGCAATAAATGCCTCCTCATTTTCCACGCTCTCGCTCGCGGCACTAAGACACAATGGCGGAAAAAGAACGCACCACCAGTTTTGCCCCTGCGCCTCACCTATCATCACGCGAAGCGAGATATACTCGCCCGACGGAAAGCTCATTGCTTCATAGTTTCGCGTGGGATATTCCTCAACGGTGAGTGTGACGTCGACGGAATAGTCATATCCCTCTCTCGCCACGGTCTGCGCGGCGATTTTTTCTATATTCTCAAGCTCGTTTTGCAAAATTTGCTGTGCTTCTTCCCTATTTTTACTATCTATAACCCTCGGTGAGACGTAGGAAAGTATCTCGTCGCGCACCTTGAGTTTGAGCGCCTGGTCTTCATCACTATCGGAATTGGCAAGAACGTGAAGGCGGAGCACGCTCTCATATATTTTTTCCTCGCCGTGTATCGGCAAAACGTTGCAAAGTGCCGTACAAAGTGTAAAAACGCACACAAGTAGCAGTATTTTTTGTATTTTCATATTTTTTCTCCTTAAAATGTGATGATTTAGTATTCCCCCGCCTTGGGGCAATTATTCATAAAAATCATATACTGTTAAAAAATAAAAAATGGAGTTTTATATATGAACACACGAGTTGCAACTCTCAAAACTTTAAATATTTGCATTAAGGCGCAAAGGGCGCTGGAAGGTTACGGATATGCGGTCAAAATCGTTTCAATCGACCCTCGTCTCACACGTCACGGATGCGCCTATGGAATAGAGTTTGACGCGCAATTTGAGAGAGAGATCGTTTCCGTTTTGAAAAGATCGGGAGTTTATCCGGGCGAGATTATATCGGGAGGGGGCAGGCTGATTTGAAAGGCGAAATTTGCTATCTTGACAATGCCGCAACAAGCTTTCCCAAGCCCCGTAGCGTTATCCTTGGGGTATCGGACTGCCTAACCAATTACTGTGGAAATGCGGGCCGTGGCTCACACCGTCTCGCGCTTTTTGCCGCACAAAAAATTTATCAGTGCCGAGAACAGATTTCTTCCCTCGTCGGTGCGGATGCACCCGAGAACGTTGTGTTCGTGCCGTCCTGCACCTACGGGCTCAATTTGTTAATTAAGGGAATTCTAAAACAGGGCGACCACGTACTGATCAGCGATATGGAGCACAATTCCGTGTACCGCCCGATCAAAAAGCTCGCGGACGAGGGTAGGATCACCTACGACATTTTTGAGTTTCTCTCCGCCGCCGACAAATCCCCCGTCGCGCTTGAAGCCGAGATCGAGCGCAAAATAAAATCGCGCACTCGACTCATTATTTGTGCGCATCAATCCAATATTTGTTCACTTTCAGTGCCTGTTGACAAAATTGGCGAAATATGTCGAAAAAATCACATTCTTTTTGCGCTCGACACCGCGCAATCAATCGGGCACGCGCCCATTGATATGAAAAAAATGAATATTGATTTTCTCGTCGCTCCCTCTCACAAGGGACTCTACGGCCCCCAGGGCTGCGGATTTGTGGTTTTTAATTCGAAAGAGATTTTGGATACGCTCGTCGAGGGCGGAAGCGGAATAAATTCGCTTGACGGAGAAATGCCCCTGGACATTCCCGACCGTTTTGAAGCTGGAACTCTCCCCTTGCCTTCAATAGTCGGTCTTTACGAGGGGAAAAGAGAGGTCAAGTCGCTCGGCATTGACACGATATCCTCCCACGAAAGAGGACTTTTTCGGCTTTTACGCGACGGATTGATGACCATTCGGGGCGCAACCGTCTATAT
>JAZRHW010000005.1:0-1794 GCA_045644965.1 Eubacteriales bacterium | reverse complement strand
ATTTCTTTTCCTTTGCCATTTTCTCAAATGTTTTGACCTTATAACCCTTATAAAGTCGGGACGCCTTGCCTTGAATTTACCGTATCGGCAGAGCAAAACACCCCCGTAAGTGAATAAAGCGCACACTTACCTATCATAATAGAAATAATATCACATTTTTCAAAATTTGTCAACGGGGGTACTTATTTTATGTTACAAAAAAGAGTAAATTTATTTGGACTTTTTATTGATGACATCTCAATGGACGAGGTAGTAAATGAAGCCAAGAATGCCTTGGATAAAAATGTTGGACCCGGGGTATTCTTTACGCCAAATCTCGAAATACTCAACGGTGCTAGACAAAGCGCAGCGGTTAGGAAAATTCTAAATTCCGCGAGCATTTCCCTTCCCGACGGAATTGGACTTCGGGTGGTGGCATTTTTGATTGGAATGCCCCTAAAAAATACCGTTCCCGGCATTGATTTCGGCGAAAATCTTTTGAGTTTGGCCGAGAAAACGAGTTCTCGGGTGTTTCTTCTCGGTGCCAAAGACGGTATAGCTCAAAGGGCGGCGCGCAATCTTAAAATGAAAATGCCAAATCTCAATATTTGCGGCACGCACCATGGGTATTTTACTGATGATGAAATAGACTCAATTTTCGACAAGATCAATGAGTCGGGTGCACAGATTCTTATCGTATGCCGCGGCTTTCCCAAACAAGAAAAATTCGTTTTGCTGGCAAAAAACAAATTGCCCAAGATCAAAATCTTTGCCTGTCTTGGTGGCTCACTCGACGTTTGGTCGGGAAAATCAAAGCGCGCACCTACCCTAGTGCAAGAAATGCATCTCGAATGGTTATGGCGTATTCTTCTTGAACCAGAGCGAGCAGAAAGATTATTTTTATCCCTTCCCACCATCGTATCCGCATTTCGTATTTTTTTGAACAAAAATAGAATTATTATCCCTTCGCGTGCATATAATCAAACAGATACTCTTGGGAGGTAGATTATGTTTATTTATTCAATGCATGCCAATACAATAAAATTCTTTGCAGTTATTTGTCTTTCACTGACGGCGCTTATCGCGCTCATTGCTTTCGTACCAACATATACTACGGGGGACGCACAGCAGGTGGGGATGGATGCCACCTATAATTTTGAAAAGATAAAAACGAATGATGACAGGATAAATTTCCTAAAACAATTTGGTTGGGAAGTAGAGGCAGAGCCCGTAAAAGAGCAACCGGTTGTAATCCCCGGTGAGTTTGATAAGATTTTCTCCGCCTACAATGAAATACAACGCACCCAGGGGCTTGATCTTTCGGCATTCAAGAAAAAGGCCGTTATGCGATACACCTACGTTGTGAAAAATTATCCAAACTATGACGGTGAGGTGTACGTTAATATTCTCGTCTATCGCAATATCGTAATCGGTGGCGACGTATGTTCAGCTGACATAAATGGCTTTGTTCACGGATTTGAGAGAAAATAAAAAGGAGCTTTTCATTTGAAAAGCTCCTTTTGTTTTTATTCTTTATTTTGTGTTACAACTATTCTTGTGCCAAATGCATCCTCATAGGCAACGTCGCCAACCTTAACGGGAAGGTCGAGCACGATGGAATTGATGATCTCCATGCACTCCATCATTTTAGCCTTCGGGATAGTTCCCACGGTCTTAACGGCAACAACTCCGCCGTCGCTTGTGCGAACAGTGCTTGTAACGGTTCTCTGAGGATTTACACACTCGTTTTGCGCGTAAACCTTACCGCGAGGGCAAAGGTTACCGCTAACCGTGATCTCGTCGCCCATCTCGACC
>JAZRHW010000004.1:0-2420 GCA_045644965.1 Eubacteriales bacterium | reverse complement strand
CCTGCACCCCCGAAAAACTTTTTAACGTATTTTATTTCCTAATTCCGCGCAAATTGTTCCGCGAGCGGAACGTGACGATTTTCTTTGCATTTTAACAGGCGCAAAGAAAATCTATAATTTGCTAATACTGAATGTAGCCATTTTGCTTTTTTATGTCTATATTTTGACAAAGTAAATTTTAGAAAAACAAAACGCAGTTTTGATTTTCGTAGTTTGGTCAATAAAATACTCGTCGAAAGCTTGATTTCGTAAGAGTATTTTGTTGGACAAACCGATAAATTGTTTGCAATTTGTCGAAAATTTACGCAATATCAGTACAAACCCAATCGGCAAAAAAGCTTTTTGGTTCTTTTTCTCGAAAAAGAACATTCCGTACTCTCTATCTCAATTTATCTAACCACTCTCGCCGGTACGCCGACGGCGGTCGCGTTTTCGGGAACGTCATGCAGAACAACGGCATTTGCGCCTATTTTTGCATTTTCTCCAATTTCTATATTCCCAAGTATCTTTGCGCCCGCGCCAACGAAAACTCCATCGCGAAGAGTTGGATGGCGCTTCCCTTTTTCATTTCCGCGTCCACCGAGAGTTACTCCGTGAAAAATGGTGCAATTGTTACCAATTTCAGCGGTTTCGCCTATGACTACACCTGCGCCGTGGTCTATTAGCAATCCCTTGCCGATTTTTGCCGAGGGATGAATCTCAATACCCGTAAAAAATCGCGACAATTGACTTACTAGTTTAGCGCAAAATCTATGATTATTGTCATCCAAAAGGTGAGCGATTCGATGCATCAGTATCGCGTGGACACCTTGATTAGTAATCAAAATCTCTATTTTTCCTCGCGACGCGGGGTCGCGTGATTTTACCGCTTCAATATCGTTTTCTATCTCATTTTTTATCAAAATTCCCGTTCTTTTTACGTGATTTATAAATTTTCTCATAAAATCTCCGTAAAAACAATAAAAAAGCCTCTGTGCCAAACGGCACAGAGGCATAAAAAACGCGGTTCCACTCTGCTTCGGACAAAATAATACATATTAAGTCCATCTCTTTACCTTAACGCGGTAAACGTCCGTCCGTTTCTTGACGGCACCTCTAGAGCGCACAAGCCGACCTCATCCATGTGCCTCACAGCCAAAGGGCACACTCTCTGTATGACAAAAAATCGGTTTCTTCTCTATCATCGGTTTTCACTATATAAGCATTATACTCAATTTTTTATATTTTGTAAATAGGTTTCGCAAAAATTATTTTTCTTCGGGAAGAAGCGCAATACCAAGCTCAGCAAGAGTTGTGCTATCCTGAGGAGCAGGACACTTACTCATAAGCTCGCTAGCGTTTTGTACCTTCGGGAACGCGATAACGTCGCGCAAGCTATCCGCCTCGGTCATAACCATTGCAAGACGGTCAAGACCCATACCTGAGCCACCGTGGGGCGGTGCGCCGTATTTATATGCTTCTACAAGGAAGCCGAATTTTGCATCAATTTCCTCAGGAGTAAGTCCAAGTGCCTTGAACATCTTTTCCTGGAGCTGCCAGTCGGTAATACGAATGGAACCGGAAAGAAGCTCGGTACCGTTGAGTACCATATCGTAGCATCTTGCGTAAACCTTACCGGGATCACTTTCAAGATAGGGCAAGCATTCCTCAAGAGGCATTGTGAAGGGGTGGTGCATTGCATCCCAATGCTGTGTTTCTTCGTTCCACTCGAAGAAGGGGAATTCTGTGATCCAAAGGAAATTGAACACACCTGTGGGGATAATATCGAGCTTTCTTGCCACGATTTGACGGAGCGCGCCAAGTGTGGGAAGAACAACCTTATTCTTGTCTGCACAAATGAGAAGCACGTCTCCTCTTTCAAGGCCAACGATTGCATAAATTGCGTTAAGCTCTTCTTCGGTCATGAACTTTGCAAAGGAGCAATTAGGTGCTTCATCAACCCAGCGAACGTATGCAAGGCCCTTTGCACCAATTCCCTTTGCGTGCTCGGTGAGCTTATCAATTTCTTTTCTTGTGAGAGTTGCCGCAGCGCCCTTAGCAACGATACCGCGAACGCTTCCACCCATCTCAAATGCGGATTTGAATACTACGAATTCGCTATGCTTTACTGCCTCGGAGATATCGATAATTTCCATGCCGTATCTTGTATCGGGCTTATCGGAGCCGTAGCGGTTCATAGCCTCGTTATAAGTCATTCTTTGCATGGGAGTTACAATATCAACACCAAGTGTTTCCTTGAACGCGCGCTTGATAAAGCCCTCGTTCATGGACATAATATCTTCCTGAGTTGCAAAGCTCATCTCAAGGTCGATCTGAGTAAACTCGGGCTGACGGTCAGCTCTAAGGTCCTCGTCACGGAAGCAACGAGCAAGCTGAATGTAACGGTCAAAGCCGGAGAGCATCAAAAGCTGCTTGTAGAT
>JAZRHW010000003.1:0-6702 GCA_045644965.1 Eubacteriales bacterium | reverse complement strand
GGAAGATAGGTCAACGCTGACACGAAAGTCGGTTATTTTAACGCAGAGGGTCCACCTGTACCCATTCCGAACACAGAAGTTAAGCTCTGCAGTGCCGAAAATACTTGTCTGGAGACGGACCGGGAAGATAGGTCATAGCCGACACATAGCAGGAAGTTCTAAACAGCTTCCTGCTTAAATATTCCTCTTTAGCTCAGTTGGTTAGAGCACCTGACTGTTAATCAGGGGGTCTTTGGTTCAAGTCCAAAAAGGGGAGCCAAGAGAAAAGCACCGCAAAAGCGGTGCTTTTTTCTTGGCTTTTTCTTCTTACACTTTATCCAAAGTCCTCGTAGAGTAAGAGGCAGGGCGGTAGAATACCGCTGTCTGACCAAGCTTTGACGGTTTGCAACGCAAATGTGTGTTGCAAAACACACAAGTCAAACTTGCCTACACACTGCGCAGCAGTTGTAGGTTAATCATAGGGGGGCTTTTTCTTCCTTGACAAAAATTTTAACTTATGATACTATGATATCAAGTTAGGAAGTGGTTTGATAACAAATAAGCTTACTAATTATTTCGGAGGACTAAGAATGACGGATAACCAATACTTAATAGATTTCTACAACAAATGCGACGAGGATGCTCGACTTTTGACACGATACGGTGCGATTGAGTTCATCACGACAATGAAATATATTGAGAAATATCTCAAAAAGGGAATGAAAATTATCGAGATCGGTGCGGCGACGGGTAGGTACAGTCATACTTTTGCAAGAATGGGATATGAGGTCGATGCGGTCGAGCTTTTGGAGCAAAACATTGAGATTTTTAAGCACAATACTGCTGAAAATGAGAAAATAACCATTACGCAGGCGAATGCGATTGATCTTTCTGAATTTGAGAGTGAAAAATATGATATCACCTTGCTTCTTGGACCTATGTATCATCTTTACACCGAGGAGGATAAGCTGAAGGCGCTCTCGGAGGCAATTCGCGTGACTAAAAAGGGAGGAATTGTGTTCGCGGCATACTGTATGGGGGACGCGAGCGTGCTTCAGTACGGATTTGGGCGCGGAATGATTCGTGATCTTATGGAAAAATGTATGCTTGATCCCGAAACATTTGCTACATTCTCTAATCCTTGGGATATTTTCGAGCTTCACAGAAAAGAGGATATTGATGCTCTGCGCGCTCATTTTGATGTTGAACAGCTGCATTTTATTGCTACGGACGGTTATTCCAATCACATAAGAGAAAAGCTTGACGAAATGGACGAGGAAACGTATAAAATATTTATTAAATATCATCTTGCAACCTGTGAGCGACTTGACCTCGTTGGATATTCTAATCATACACTTGATATTTTTAGAAAGAATTAGATAAAATAAACGCACCGCTTTTGCGGTGCGTTTTTATTTTAAAACATTTAATTATTCAATGCATCCTTTTTTCTCGCGTAGAGGTAGAGGAAGAGTGCCATTAGTACTTCGCCATACATGCTGATATAGAACATAAGATCCTTAACTGCAACTCCAAGTCCGGAAAAGAGGAACATAAGTGCACCGGAAAGGAAGAGATGGGGTGTTTTTTGTTTTTTCCAAACTACGATACCTACTATCATCATAGGAATTACAGTTCCAAATGTGAGAAAGCTATTTACTATTTCCGCCCAAGCGGGTGCATAAACGGAGATATAACGGGTTACGTTTGCAACCTCTTTTACTGCGAGCTGCTCAACACAACCATCAGCAAAGCCAAGAACTACAAAAATTCCTGTGAAAATCCAAACAGCCTTGAGCCATTTGCCTTTGAGATCAAGTGCATAAGCACAAATTGCGTAAATAAAGGGAATAAGCGCTCCGTGAAGAACATAGCGAAGTCTACTGAGTGCTGCAAACAATTCGCCCTCTTTCATAAAGCAACCTAGTGCGAGAATCAAGCCGTCATAAGTGAGACCGATTGTTAATAATCCCGTTAGCAAATAGATAATATTTTTGGTTTGGGAGTATTTAACGAATGTCATTACGGTAAACACTATTTGAATGATTGTAATAACCCAAAGCATAATTGGGCAGGTATCAAATAAAAATTTTGTCATAGTTTACTCCTTAAAGATATTTGATATAAAAATTATAGCATATTGTTAATTACTTGTCAATGATTGCGTGATAAATCTCTTTACAAACAACGAAAAAGGTGATAAAATGATTGTAACAATATCGTGGGGGACAGTATGAATAGCATTTTTTCAAAAAGGATAATAATGGAAACTCCGCGACTGATTATCCGCGAGTACATTCAAGAGGATTTTGACGGCTTGCGCGAAATTATTTGTGACGCGGAAACTATGAAGTATTACCCGCGCCCGTATGACGAAAACGGTGTGCAGAGATGGCTTGATTGGTGTATCAAGAGCTATGCCGAAAACGGGTTTGGCCTTTGGGCGCTTGAGCTTAAGGAAACGGGTGAGTTTATCGGAGATTGCGGTATTTCTCTCCAAAATATTGACGGCGAGATCCTTCACGAGATCGGTTATCATATAAACAAAAGACATTGGCGTCAGGGTTATGCAAAAGAGGCGTGCGCTGCGGTGAAGGCGTGGTTCTTTGAGAATACAAATCATGATCGAGTTTATTCGTATATGAATAAGGAAAACGTTCCGTCATACTCGACCGCAAGAGCCAACGGAATGAGATTGTTAAAGGAATACAATGACGGTGAGGAAGATCTCCTTGTCTATGTGATTGAACGAAATTAAAAAATCAGGGAGAATGAATATGAATACTTTAGATGCTATTTTTGCAAGAAAATCAACGAGAGCGTACAAATCGGAGCAAATTTCCGAGGATGCACTTGAAACTATTATAAAAGCGGGATGCGCTGCGCCTATTGGTATGGGTAGATACGATACCTTGCATATTACCGTGGTGCAAAATGAGGAGATGCTTACTAAAATATATAAGGAAGCTGAGGAGTCTATGTTCAAGCTGGTCGGTATCAGAAAGAATATGGATTATGGCGCAAAAACCGTGATTATTGTGTCTTCAATGCCTGCATACCGCGAGGGAATGGATGCCGCCAACGTCGGTATCGTAATTGAAAATATGGTTATAGCGGCTACGGACCTTGGCATTGACAGTGTGATTTTGGGTGGCCCTATGCCTGCGCTTGAAGAAAGTGCCGAATTGAAGAATGCCATTGGTATCCCGAATGGATTTACCCCTATTCTTGGTGTTGCGCTCGGTTATGCAGTAGAGGATGAGCCCGCAAAGGTGCATACGATAAGTGTAAATAGAGTATAAAAAACAAGCGAGTTCAATTGAACTCGCTTGTTTTTATTCCAAATCGTTAAATTCGAGGCCGATTTGGTATCTTATTTCATCAAGTATATGCATAACGTTGCTGGTTGCTTTTAGGGGAACTAGCTCACTCTCTATTTTGCCCGTGCGTATATCGTTTGCGACGGCATCGAACTCGTCGAGATAGGAGTTTAAGAGGGGGCCATTACCCTTGAAGTGCTCTTTTTTGAAAGTTCCTTTTTTGCAAACGGCACCGTTCTTACAGTGGTATAAAAACGAGGATATTTTTCCATTGTCGCCGTTGATGGTCATACTTTCAAGTCCTTTGAAATCGTTAATTGAGGCACTAATTTCAACTGAAAAATCGGGATATGTAAAGACAATGTCCTCGCCAAGATCAACTCCGTTTTGAAGGATTCCGCGGGCTTCTATCTTTTCTGGAATACCCCACAAACGATATGCGTAGGTGATAGGGTATATCGTAATATCGAGCAAAGCACCACCTGCGCGGCGCTTGTCCTCGTGGCGATCGTTCCTGCCCGTTGTTTTCATGTGGTAAGTGAAGCTCGCTGAATTGATTTTGCCGATTTTATTAGTGTCGATCCACTCTTTTACCTTGTTTGCGGTAGGGGAGAACCAAGTCCACATTGCTTCGCAAAGATACACGTTCTTCTCTTTGGCAAGAGCAATAAGCTCGTCCGTTTCCGCAGCGGTCACGGTGAATGCCTTTTCAACAAAGGCGGGTTTTTGGAGCTCTATTGCAAGCTTTGCATAGCGATAATGCGCATTGTGGGTCGTGACGATATAAACACCATCAACACCGTCCGCTAAAAGGGCTTTTTCGGGAGTGTCGTAAGCAATTCCGCCAAATTTTGTTGCGAATGCCTGTGCTTTTTCAAAATTTCTTGTATAGCAGGAAACTACTTCATGCCTGCCGCTTTTATTCAGTTGCGCAGCAACCATCTTTGCTAGATTTCCCGTGCCAATAAAACACCATCTGAATTTGCTCATAATTACCCCCAAATTGTTATTATGTATATTATATCACCAAAAAAAGAAAAATGCAAGGATTGTTGATTTTTAGTCAACAACTATTAAAGTAACATTTCTCTAAAACTTTCCTCTTGACAAACGAATGTTCTTGTGATATTATGATATCAAGAACAAATGTTCGTTATAAGCAAAAACGAGCATTTTATTGAAAAGGGGAGAAGGTGAGGTTGTGTCGAGTAAGAAAAGAGAAGCGGGCAGGGGAAAGTTTGTGCGCACTCCGATAGGAGTTGAGGCGATATTTTTGCCCGATGGGAGCTTTGTGCCTAAAAAGTTATGGTATGCGGGGAAGAGTTTTGAAATAATCCGCGTTGACCGTGTGCGCAAATACTCACCGTGGCAGGTGCGCGCGGTGGCGACTACGGAATATACCGTCATAATCGACGATGTAGAAAGGCAAATATATTACGAGCCCGATACAAATCAGTGGTTCTCAATCAAAGAGGTGCGCACATGAGTGATAGAGCGATACTGCATAGCGACGCGAACGGTTTTTATGCCTCGGTTGAGATGGCCTTAAATCCCGAATTGCGAGGCAAGGCTATTGCGGTTTGCGGTTCAACCGAGGATAGACACGGCATAGTTCTTGCTAAGTCCGAACTTGCTAAAAAAGCAGGAGTAAAGACGGGAATGGTAACATGGGAGGCAAAGCAGATATGCCCCGATCTAATCGTTGTGCCACCGCAATTTGATTACTATGTCAAATATTCAAAATTGCTTCACGAAATATATTCGCGCTATACCGACGAGATAGAGCCCTTCGGAATGGACGAGTGCTGGCTCGACGTGACTCACTCGCCTATGAGCGCGATGGAAATTGCCGAGGAGATAAGGCAAGCAGTCAAGGACGAGCTTGCGCTTACAGTTTCTATCGGGGTTTCCTTTAACAAGGTGTTTGCAAAGCTTGGCAGTGATATGAAAAAGCCCGATGCGATAACGGAGATAACTCGGGCGAATTTTAAGGAAAAGGTTTGGGGCTTGCCTTGTTCAGACCTGCTTTATTGTGGTAGGGCAACGAGTAAAAAGCTTGCTTCTTTCGGTGTGCAGACAGTAGGTCAACTAGCTAGCCTCAGTACGGATGTATTGAAGCACAAGCTAGGTAAAAACGGGATTATGCTTTGGAATTATGCCAATGGACTCGACACCTCTCGCGTGGCACACGAAACGTACACAGCTCCTGCAAAATCGGTGGGGCATGGAATAACCTGCAATGAGGATCTTAACACACCGGAAGAAGCACAAAAGGTAATCTACGCGCTTTCGCAAGACATAGGAACAAAGCTGCGACAAATGGGACTGCGTGCTAAAGGTGTGCATTTATTTGTGCGAGATAACACATTGAATGTGGTGGGGTGGCAAACCTTGCTTTCTTCACCTACGCAGGATGAGCAAACGATTGCAAGCGAGGCTTTCAAAATTCTTGGGCGCAACTATTTGTGGCAAAAGCCCCTGCGCTCGCTGACCGTTACCGCGATAAATCTTGAAAGCGCCGACGAGCCCGTACAGCTTTCACTACTTTGTGATTACTCGGCGCAGGAGAGAAGAGGTCAGCTCCACCGAGCAATAGACGAGATACACGAGCTATTTGGAAAAAATGCGCTCTTTCCTGCAATAATCCTCGGCGAAAACAAAATGCCCCATGCCACTCATGATGAAATCATTATGCCCGGGTGGATGAATGTTTGAAAAACCATTGAATAAAAGATAATATTTTATTTACAATACTTGAAAAACTTCGAGTCATGTGATATAATAAATAAGTTAATATGGAATATTATGTCTTATGTGAAGGAGATTTTATATATGAAACTTGGAATAATCGGACTTCCCAACGTAGGGAAGAGCACGTTATTTAATGCTTTGACAAATGCAGGAGCGGAGTCCGCGAACTATCCGTTCTGTACTATTGAACCAAACGTGGGAGTGGTTGCCGTACCCGACAGCCGTCTTGACGTTCTTGCCGAGATGTACAAGCCCGAAAAGTATACGCCCGCTATCATCGAATTCGTTGATATTGCAGGTCTTGTTAAGGGTGCGTCCAAGGGTGAGGGACTTGGAAACAAGTTCTTGGATAATATTCGTCAGGTGGACGCTATTGTTCACGTTGTTCGTTGCTTTGAGGATGACAACATTATTCACGTTGATGGAAACATAAACCCAATTCGCGACCTTGAAACAATCAATCTCGAGCTTATCTTCTCCGATATGGAGATACTTGAGCGCCGCATTGACCGTGTTAAAAAGGCAATGAAGGGCGACAAGACTCTCGCAGCAACTGTTGAGCTTCTTGAAAAAATTTATGCGACTCTTGAAGAGGGAAAATGCGCACGTACAATGGAGCTTGATGCGGATGAGCTCGAGCTTCTTGGCGATA
>JAZRHW010000002.1:0-2377 GCA_045644965.1 Eubacteriales bacterium | reverse complement strand
CTATATCCTTTGATTGTTTGGAGATAGCAAGCTCTCGCTCGTCATTCCAAATTTTTGCAGGAATGAGGGGGAATTTTTCCGAAATGAATTCGCGTTTTACACCGGGGGCGATATTTGCAAGTATCATTGCGGACTCAATTGCTATCGTGCCCGAGCCACAGAAGGGGTCCCAAATAAGAACGTCCTTTCGAGGTCTACTTGTGAGCGCGAGGGCGGCTGCGAGAGTTTCTCGGAGGGGAGCTGCTACTGATGCGGGGCGGTAGCCTCTTTTGTGAAGTGCCACGCCACTTGTGTCTATCATAAGGGATGCCTTATCCTTGAGAATGAAGAATTCAACCTGATATTTTACTCCGCTATCCTCGGTGAACCACGTGGAGCCGTATTTTTCGGAGAGACGGGCAACAATTGCCTTCTTAACTATACTTTGACAGTCGGGCACGGAGTAGAGCTTACTTTTTATTGCGTGTCCCTTGACGGGGAAGGCGTCGCTCTTGGAGATGAAATTCTCCCAGGGGAGCGCTTTTGTTCCTTCAAAAAGATCGTTGAATGAGTATGCATTAAACTCTCCGAGCTTAATAAAGATGTGCTCCGCAAGGCGAAGATTTATGTTTGCGCGAGCAATATCGGCTTCAGTTCCCTCAAAGGTAACTCTACCGTCTATAGTTTCTATTCGTTTGCAACCGAGAGCATCTATCTCCTCGCCAAGAAATTTTTCGAGTCCAAAAAGGCAGGTTGCTACAAGCTGTAGTTTCATTTTTCCATTCCTTTATTTTAATTTGTTTATATATTCGATTAATTATAAACCACTTTTGCCCGTTTGTCAACATTGGGTTTGAATATCATTTGCGCTCTTGCAATGATATTGCTGTCGTCAATTTTTATGAGAAAATCTCTGCCGATAACGTCCTCAATTTGCATTTTATGTGTTATGGTGGCAAGCGAGCCGTCATCAAGTTTAACAAGATCTTCGCAAATGAACATTTTTTGCTTTTCAAAATTTCCGCGCTTTCTATCGTAGAGCTTAATTTCGCGGATTTTTGAATTGCTGTCGAGTTGCACCTTAATAATTAAGCCCAGGGGTGTTGAGTAAAAATCTATATTGCAGGGCAGGGCATTGTGCGGAAAATTAATGGTTGCTATGGGGCATCGGTCTTTGAGCACCAAGGTGTAAAAGATTTTTCTATCCGAAATATGTGTCATGTTTTTCTTTCCTTTCGTTTAATCTCTAAAAGTGTATGCAGGATATAAGAAAAACTTGACAAAAATGTTGGGATGTGATATACTTGGTTTAATTCCTACAAGTAGGAAATTTTGATTGGAAGGAGATTGCTATGCCAAAGGGTAAACACATACTTGGTATGCCAAAGGGAAAGCATATTTTCGGCACGGTTAAGGTGGGCGAAAAAGGACAAATATGCATTCCGAAAGAGGCGAGAGAAAAGTACGGCATAAAGCCCGGGGACACATTGTTGGTGCTCGGTGATGATGCTCAGGGAATTATTATTTCCAATCCCGACGTTATTAAAAATGTTGCACTTGAGATTTTTGGCAAAGAAAGCAACAACTCCCCTTGATTTGTTGAATTTATAATTTATAAAATAAAAATAGAAACAAAAAAGTGAAAGGAATTTTTTAAAAATATGAGTTGGTTTATTTTTGCACTCTGCACGACTCTTGCCTGGGGCGTTGCGGATTTATTCTATAAAAAAGGCGCGGATGAGGCTGACAAGTACAGCCACCTCAAGACCACTATGTGGGTTGGCGTTGTAATGGGCATTTATGCTACTTACATGGTTACACTCGGTGGCGTGGAATTTCATCCCATTAACCTTATTATCTACTTTCCTGTATCCGCTATGTACATACTTTCAATGGCTATTGGATATTTGGGACTTAGATACCTCGATCTCTCTATAAGCTCACCCATTCAAAATGCTTCAGGTGCGGTTGCGGCGCTTCTTCTCTTTATCTTTGTGGGTGAAAGCATTGATCTTCCTACGGGATTGGCTATTGCGCTCATTTGCGTTGGCGTATTTATGCTCGGTGTGTTTGAAAAGCAGAGCCAGGATGATATTACAAATCCCGAAGATAAGAAGTACAAGATCGGTTTTATCGCGTTTATGATGCCCATTCTTTACTGTATCATAGACTCACTCGGTACTTTCTTTGACGGCTACTATCTCGACGATATTACTACCACTCCTCTTAAATACGTTACCGAGGAGAATTTTGAGGACGTAGCAAACGTTGCATATATGTACACATTGTTTATTGTGGCGGTAATTATCTTTATCTTCCTCAAATTCGTTAAGAAGGAAAAGATCGAGATGTCCAAGCAAAAGGATAGAATCCTTGCCGCTGCGGCTGAAACACTTGG
>JAZRHW010000001.1:0-2368 GCA_045644965.1 Eubacteriales bacterium | reverse complement strand
TACCCCAAGAATAAGGAATATCGTTGTCACGACGGTAAACGTTTGCACGGGGGTTATCCCATGAACGGAATACTGCCTTAACTGCACCCATAAGCTGTTCCTTAGGATCAGAGGGGAAGTCTGTACCGATCTTAGCCTTGTATTCAGCCTTGAACTGATTTGCAAGTTCCTTAAGGTCGTCAGCTGTGAGTTCAACGTCAAGCTTAACACCCTTTTCTTCCTTCATCTTATCGATGAGCTCTTCAAAGTACTTCTTACCAACTTCCATAACAACGTCGGAGTACATCTGAATAAATCTTCTATAGCAGTCATATGCCCAACGAGCATTGCCTGACTTCTTAGCCATAACTTCAACAACCTCTTCGTTAAGACCGAGGTTAAGGATTGTGTCCATCATACCGGGCATTGATGCACGAGCACCGGAACGAACGGAAACGAGAAGGGGATTTTCAAGATCGCCGAACTTCTTGCCTGTAACGCCTTCCATCTTTACGATGTATTCAGCAATTTCAGCCTGAATTTCGGGGTTGATCTGACGGCCGTCCTCATAGTACTGAGTACATGCCTCTGTGGAAATTGTGAAGCCCTGGGGAACGGGAAGACCAATGTGGGTCATTTCAGCGAGGTTTGCACCCTTACCGCCGAGGATCTCACGCATGCTTGCATTACCTTCTGTAAAGAGGTAACAATACTTTTTTGCCATTTTTGATTCCTCCAAAAATTAATAATATAAAAATGTTTTTATAAGCGCTTGAAATTTGTCAAATCTTAAAAAGACAGGACGATAAGGCATACGAGATGTATGCCAAGCGGATAAATACGCTTATTCCACCCGATATTATAACATAAAAGTATCAATTTGAACATAGTTTTTTTGCAATTTATGCCAATAAATTGTAAACATTTTGTTAACAAACCGTAATTTTCTAACTTCAAATTTGAATTTTATGAATGATATTCATTAATTTTTGGATATTTATAAAAAATTCTTTACAAACGGATTTATTTATGATATAATATTTTGTCAATATATAGAAGGGAGGAGAAAGAATGGTTAAGATCACATCCGTTGATACAAATTCTAGAGCTATGAAAGCCGGAATACAAGCAAATGATATTCTTGTTTCCATAAACGGACGTCAAATTAATGACGTGCTTGATTATCGCTTTCATTTAGCCAACAAACAACTTAATATTTGTATTCTTCGCGGTAACGAAGAACTTATTTTTTCTATTGTCAAGCAAGAATATGACGATATCGGACTTGACTTTGAAACTCCTCTTATGGACAACAAGCATTCTTGCGAAAATAAGTGTATTTTTTGCTTTATAGATCAGCTTCCTAAAGGCCTTAGAAAATCACTCTATTTCAAGGATGACGACTCAAGACTTTCTTTCCTTCACGGAAACTACATCACTTTGACAAATTTGAGCGAGAAAGATATTGATCGAATTATCGAAATGCATATTTCTCCCGTGAACGTA
Source organism: Eubacteriales bacterium (assembly GCA_045644965.1). GTDB lineage: Bacteria > Bacillota > Clostridia > Oscillospirales > CAG-272 > RGIG4608. Next base: position 883 of record JAZRHW010000001.1, on the reverse strand, counting down.
TCCGTTCATACTACAAACCCCGAGCTTCGTGTCAAAATGATGAAAAACAAGAGATCGGGCGAGGTGCTCTCCTATCTCAAAAAGCTTGCGGATGCAGGCATCCACATTTGCGGACAAATTGTGCTTTGCAAGGGGATAAATGACGGAGATGAGCTTCAGCGCTCCATGAATGACCTTGTTTCATACGTTCCCGCATTGCAGAGTGTTTCCATCGTTCCCGCAGGCAAAACTAAGTTTAGAGATAATCTTTTTCACCTTGAAAGTTTTACTCCCGACGATTGCCGTAATGTAATTGCTCAGGTTGAGAAATTTGCCGATGAGTGCTTGGAAAAGTACGGCACAAGATTATTCTTTTGTGCTGACGAATTTTATATCAAGGCACAAATTCCACTCCATGATGACGACTATTATGAGGGATATGTACAAATTGAAAATGGCGTAGGTATGTTGACATCATTATCAACTGAATTTGGCATTGAAGAAAAATATATTGACGAGTATTTGGAAAAATACAAAGGCCCACGCAAAATATCCGTTGTAACCGGTGTAGCATCAAGCAAACTCATCAACGATATGTGCGGACGCTTGGCCGAATGTATTGACGGTCTTGAAATTGACGTTTATACAGTTGTAAATAACTTCTTTGGGCATGAGATTACTGTTTCGGGTTTATTGACCGGAGCTGACATCTACGACCAATTGAAAGACAAGGAATTATATGATGAGCTTATTTTACCTCCCAACGTGCTTCGCGCTGAAGGAGATCTCTTCCTTTGCGGAATGAGTCTGGATGAGCTCGCTGAGAAATTAGGTGTGAAAATTAGACTTTCAAGCAATGACGGAGCAGGATTTATTTCCGCAATGCTTGGGATTATTTGAGGAG